>NZ_JBFAMX010000009.1:0-77312 GCF_040659615.1 Nonomuraea sp. NPDC049784 | reverse complement strand
CCGCCGACTGCGCCCCCCGCCCCCGCACCCCCACCCGCCACCCGCTCGGGGGGGGCATCCCGTGCGCCGTTTTCTCCCGCGTATGGGCGGGCCCGCCCGCCCCGGCACTTTTCCGCTCTACCAACCGGCGAGCTGCTCCAGGAACCAGTCGATCAGCACCTTGGAGACGTCGCCGTGCGCGGAGTTGCCCGTGTCGCAGCAGAACGCGTCCAGGAACGTCTCGTCCTTCGGCAGGTCGCTGAGGTCCTTGTAAAGATCGGCCTGCCACTGCAAAGGGTCCCTGGCCAGGGCGATCGCGCTGACCGCCGGGACGAAGCAGCTGTTGCGGAACCGCTCCTGGATCGGCAGCCCGATCGCGTCGCCCACCCTGCCCCAGCAGTCCAGCGTGCCACCCGGCGCCCCGTCGAACGCGGGCACGCGCGACGTGGCACTCGTCCACACGGGAGCGCCGAACTTGATCGTGCCGATGTCCTGCAGCTCGCCCCCGTCCGGCTGGATCCTGGCCGTGAGCTGCAGTGGGTCGTGGTGCAGGTCGAACACCGGCGTGCCCGGCGTCAGGTCGGGCCCCACGCCGTTGCCGACCCCGTTGGCCAGGCCCAGCTTGTACGGCCGCATCGGGAACCAGCCGACCCTGCGCAGGTCGTCCAGGAAGTCCGTACGCAGCTGGCTGGCGGTGGTCACCGGGCCCGAGTAGTCCTCGCTCTCGACCCAGCCCCACAGGAGCTGCTGCGCGGCCGGGCTGCGGATCAGCTCGGCCTGGCCGGGACCGCCGGACTGCGGCAGCAGTGATTCATGGAGGTAGGCGAGCTGCTGGAGCGCCAGCGGGATCCAGGCGCCGAGGTGCGGTGTGTCGTAGGAGAAGTACTTGTCGGTCTGGTGATCGAGGCCCTCGCTCTCCAGGCGCGCGAGCGCGTACCTGGTGATCACGCCGCCCAGGCTGACGCCGCCGACGACCAGCGGGAGGTCGCCCTGCCGCTCCTGGATGGCACGCCGCACGCAGGTGGCCGCCACGGCCGCGTTGGCCTGGATGTACGTCTGCCGCTCGTCGAAGCCGAGGAGGATGACGTCGATGCCCATAGCCCGGAGCTGGTCGAGGAAACCGGCCCCGTTGAAGCGGCTCCACAGCGCGTCGAGGTCGCTGGGCCCGTAGTCGAAGCCGTCGGCGAAGATCAACGGCCGGGTCAGTGCGGCGTGCCTCTCCGCCAGGTAGACCGCGGCCCGGCCGGTCGCCGTGCGTCCCTCATGCGGCTGGTCGCCGACCAGATCCCAGACGTGGTCAGGTCTGGGAGCCTCGACCGCGCGCGGCCGCGGGGCCGCGAACCAGACTCCCTGCTCCCCGAGCGCGTCGACGATCCGCTCGACCTGCTCCTCGGTCAGGCTGCCACTGACCGAGCCCGCTCTGGTCTCGACGTCGATTCTCGGTTCCTGCGCCATGCTCGATCCTCTCGCTAGGTTCCGAGGCCTCACTGGGGCCACTGACTCCACCTTATGGTCACTTTCAGCAATTGACCGAGTACTGTAAGTGAATGGCGCGTCTTCCCAAATGCGCAGGTCACTCCGCCGATGGCCGGAGATCGACGGTGAGCGTGCCCGCCTCATGCCGGACCTCGGTGCCGAGGTCGGCGCAGGCGTTGATGAAGCGGTGACGGATCCAGCCGGACTCGGCCTCGTCCGCCATCCTGGTGCGGCAGTAGTCGAGCGCTATGGGCACGGCGCTCAGCCGTACCGGACCGTGCTCGTCCAGGGTGACCAGGAAGATCAGCCCGAGGTCGTTGCGTAGCTCGGGATCCACGATGTAGTCGTCGATGAAGTCGCCCATGTCGTACAGGACCGGCCCGGCCACCCCGTGGAAGACGTGCGCGGAGTGTCCGGCCACCAGGGTCGCTCCCGCGCCCACCAGCGCCCTGGCCGAGCGCCGGACGTGGGTGACGGGTGCGGCGGTCATGTTCGGGCCCCAGTGGACGCAGACGAGGACGGCGTCGCCGCTCATGCTCCTGATCGTGTTCGTGAGGCGGTCCGGCACCCCGGTGCCCAGGTCTGCGTACGCGACGCCGGGCCTGCGCTCGGTGGCCGCGAACTCGGAGGGATGGTCGGTGACGCCCAGCACCGAAAGGCGCATGCCCCCTGCCTCCAGCACGGCGGGCTCCCACGCCTGGTCGAGGTCGGCGCCCGCGCCCACAGTGCGGATGCCGACGGCCGCCAGGTGGTCCAGGGTGTCCAGGAGGGCGTCCTGGCCGTAGTCGAGCGCGTGGTTGTTGGCCAGCGTGACCGTGTGCACGCCCAGCTCCGCCAGCATCGCCGCGGTCTGGGGCGGAGCGCGGAAGTGGAACGGCTTGCGCAACGGGTCCCACTGCCGGCCGCGGTCCGATACGCAGCATTCGAGGTTGAGCAGGACGAGGTCGGCCCGGGCGAGCACTGCACGCACACCCGTGTCGAAGAAGTGAGCTGGATCAGCGGTCAGCTCGAGCCGGTCGGCGACGCCGCGCCCGAGCATCGTGTCACCGGCCAGCGCCAGTGTGACCGTCATCGCGGGCTCCCTCGATGCCGTCGCGTTCCCTCGGTCATATCTGTCCAGCTTCCCTGCCGGATGGCTTCGACACCCACTCTGGCCTGCGACGGAACCGTTCACGGGACGAGTTTGCGGGTATTGGCGCGGGTAAGGACGGGATGAATCTGGATGAGGGGGGCGAGGGCGCCCCTCACGGCACGGGGGTGAGAAAGCAGTGGCTTTGCCGATAAGGCGTAATCGCGGAACGGCGCAGACGGGCGTGCCCTGGCAGAGACGGGCGTGGGATCCCTTCACGGAGTTCCAGCAGTTGTGGGATCAGATGGGGCGGCTGTTCGAGCAGGGCGCCGAGACCGACGTCGCCGCCTGGCGGCCGGTGGCGGAGACCGAGGAGACCTCGGATGCCTACGTCGTACGTGCCGAGCTTCCCGGCATCAGGCGGGAGGACATCAACGTCGAGGTCAACGACAGCGAGCTCTGCGTGTCCGGGGAGATCAACGAGGAGGAGAAGGGCAACATGCTGCGGCGGCGCACCGGCCGGTTCGTCTACCGGACGGTCCTGCCCAGCGACGCCGACACCGAGCACATCGGCGGCGAGCTGGCCGACGGCATCCTGACCGTGCGCGTGCCCAAGACCGAGAAGGGCCGCGCCCGCCGCATCGAGATCAAGGGCTGACACGGGGGAGGCGCATGGCCGGCACGCAGGCCTTCTGGATCGGCGCCGCACGAGGGCATGACGGCGAGGACCAGGGCAACGCGCAGGAACGTTACGGCGAAGAGCTGCGCAAGTGGAGGCACGCGTTCGAGGCCGTGGACGGTGAACCGGCCGCGGGCGGCGTCACGCTGGACCCGCTGCACTTCGCGCTGGGCGCGTGGGAGGTGGCCACGCGCCCAGTGGCGGAGCATGCTTACGTACGCCGCCATCCGCGGGTGTTGGACGCGACCTGCCACCGGCCAGAGGAGGCGGCAGGGCTGCTCGCTGTGGTCGAGCTCGCGGCCCCGCCCCAGGTCGGGCTGCCCGCGGGGTGGTGGACCTGGCAGCGCCAGGAGCCGACGTACGTGCCGCCGCCGTACGAGCGGCCGACCGCGCTGAGCACGCTGGAGCTCCGGGTGCCCCTGCCGGTGGACCGCCTGCCCACGCCCACCCACGCGCGGGCCGAGGGGCTGCCGAACCTCGACGACGCGCAGGCCTCGCTCGAAGCGCTCCTTGCCGAGCTCAACGCCGTGGTCAACCCGTTCCTGCACGAGCTGGACGAAGCCGATCTGGCGAGGTGATTCAGGATGAAGAGGCGAGACAACGATCCCGAGGACGAGTTCTTCGCTCCCGTACTGCGTGAGCCGCCGCCTCCCGAGGAGATCAGCCCCTCCGGCGTGGTGAGCGACACCGGCGTGCCCGACGTGCCCGGAGGCGGCCACGGGGAGTGGCCGAAGTCGCCGCAGCCCTCCAGCCGGCTCAGCGTGCGCCTGCTGGCCGCCGCGCTCGGGCTGCTCGCCGGGGTGGTCCTGACTGTGCTGGCCCTGCTGGTCGGGCAGCCGCTCCTGGCGATCCCGCCGGCCGTCGTGGCGCTGGCGGCGGCCGTGTACCTCGTGGGGTTCAGCGTGCGGCGAACGCGTTCCGACGGAGGCCCGCCGACCTTCGGGTGAATAGGGCGGCTATCTGGGTAAACGCCCTGCTGAGGTCTAGTCCGGGGTAGAGGAGCGGAGATGTCTCTCATCGATTACGAATGCGTTCGCCAGTTGCTGCAGTCGGAGCACCCCGACGCCACGCTGGTGTACGTCCGTGGTGAGTGCGTGGTCCTGCCCGCGAACGAGGTGGACGACGCGCACAAGATGCTGGTCATCGCGCGCCGTGACGAGATCGCGGCCCGGCTGCCGGAGGGTGAGCTGTCCGACCAGGCCCTGGAGGACCTGGCGATCCGGCTGGACAACGTCGCCCGCGATTTGGGCGACTGATCTACTTTCCGGCGCACAGGGCGCTGTCGAGTGTGGCGTTGACGCGGTCCGCGGAGGCCTGCGAGGTGGGCAGAGCGGTCACGGCGACCGTGGCCGCGCGGCCGTCCTCGGTGATGCCGTTGCGGGTCTCGAAGCCGTCGATGTCGCCGCCGTGGCCCCACGCGTAACCCCCGCAGCTCAGCGGGAACTTGATCAGCCCGAGCCCGTAACGCCAGCCCTTCATCAGCCCGGGGGCCTCGACCGTCTGCTTCATCTGCTGGAGCTGCGCCGGCTTGAGCAGCTTGCCGTCCATCAGCCCGACGAGGAAGCGGTTGACGTCACCGGGGGTGGCGACGAGCTCCCCGGCCGCCCATCCCCATGACGGGTCCAGGTTCGTGACGTCCGTCGGGGGCTCGCCGGGCTTCTTGACCGCGTACCCCTTGGGGTGCGGCCCGCGGATGACCTGCTCGCCGAGCGAGGGCCAGTAGGTGTCGCGCAGCCCGAGCGGCTCGATGATCCGGTCCGTGATCACCTCGCCGATCGGCCGCCCGGTGACCTTCTGGACGAGCAGGCCGAGCACGGTGTAGCCGGTGTTGCTGTACTCCCAGCTCTTGCCGGGCGCGAACGACGGCTTGTGCGCCAGCGCCAGGTCCAGCGTCTCCCTGGGCTCCATGTACTGGTGCTGGAGCTCGGAGATCGGCGGGATGTACTTGGTGTAGTTCGGCAGGCCGCTGGTGTGCTGGAGCAGCCGGCGGACGGTGATCTTACGGCCGTCGTTGCCGTTGCCGCGGATGAGCTTGGGCAGGTACTTCTCGATCGGCGCGTCCAGCTCGACCTTGCCCTCGCCGGCGAGCTGCAGGACGATCACGCTGGTGAACATCTTGGTGGCGCTGCCGATCCGCGCCCGCGCGTCGGCCGGGATCTCCGCCTCGGTCTCCAGGTCCGCCATACCCGCGGTGTAGCTCCGGGTCTTCCCGTCCGCGTCACGTACGGTGGCGAACGCCCCGGGGAAGTCGGGGACCAGCTTGTTCAGATCCGCCTGCACGGGGTCCGCGGGGGCCTGGGCGTACGCGGGGGCGGCCAGCCCGGCGGCGGTGGCCAGCGCCGCGATCATGAGGGCGAGGGGCTTCTTCATGGGAGTTCTCCGTGCTTGGCGGGGCGTTTCTGACACCACCAAGCCTGTCGGCCAGGGCCCTCCTTGATCGATCCCGTGCGCCGGAAAGCCGGGGTAGGGCCAGCACTACTGTTTCCGTTCTCCAGATAGTGCAGGACGGCCGCCACGCGCCGGTCCATCAGCGCTTACGCGCGGCGGCGCCGATGACCCGATCGTTATCAGGCCGTGGAACCAGATTGTCAGAAAGTGCGTTGCACAAGTGTGCGGAAGGGATGGTTAGGGGCGGGGGTCGCCCTGGCTGGGATAGGCGCGGCGGGATGGGGGTACTTCCTGCGGCGCCCGTTGCCCGTCGAGCTGCCGATCCTGATCAACCTCGGGCTCCTGCTGGCGCTCGGGCTGCTGGTCTGGCTGGTGATCGACCTGATCCCGCTGGCGCGCGCGACGGCTCGCGCGGAGGGGGACGCCCCCGGGCTGGTAGAGGCGCAGGTCACCGTGCGCGTACGGGCCATCGCGGTGGCCTTCGTCGCCGTACCACTGGCTCTGTATGGGATCGGGCGGGCGCGGCAGACGTTCGCAGGAGGGCTGCCGGAGCACGGTGAGATCCTCTTCGGCACGGGCCTCGTGGCCGCCGCGGCCGGGATCGTGCTCATGGCGGTGGTCGTGCCCGACTTCAGGGTCAAGCCCTTCGCGGGCATGGGCACCGGGCTGGCCGCCACGGCGGCGGTGCTGGCCGCGATGTCGCTCGCCGGCGCGACGCTTCCGGTCGAGGCCGTCACCGCGGGCGAGAGCGCCCTTCCTGAGGCGGTCGTGGCCGGGTCGGTGAGCAGGCTCGCCTGGCGCTGGAACGTGCCGGACGGCACTCCCGCCAGACAGGTGGCGGTCGCCGGCGGCAACGCGCTGGTGAGGACCGGCGACGGCGTCGTGGCGCTGGACACTCGTACGGGCCGCGAGCGCTGGCACTACCGCAGGCCCGCCGCGGCGGCCACCGGGTTCGAGGTCGCCCCCGACGGGAGCGTCATGGTGCTCACCTTCGGCCAGGAAATGGGGGAGGAACAGACCAGGGGGCGCACGGTGGTGCTGGACGCCCGCACCGGCGAGGTGCGGGCCGAGCACGCCGGGCGGCCGTTCGCGGACACCGATCCGGCCTCGCACGGCCTCGTCGGCATCTCCCGCGACGGCACGATGATCGGAAGAGACCCGGCGGATCCCGCGAAGCATGTCTGGGAGCATCCCGTGCGGAAGGGCTGCCACGTCGACCGCTGGCTGGTGAAACCGTACGTGGTGCTGCGTGACGTCGTCGCCGTGGTGTCCGACTGCGGTGAGGAGACCGAGGTGACCGGCCTCGACCCCGCCGACGGCACCGAGGTGTGGCGGCACGAGAGCGAGAGGTCGGGTTACGTCGAGATCATCCCCTCCTACGATCTCAGCGCCGTGCGGCTGCGGATCGCGGACGAGAAGGACCTGGTGCTGGACCAGGAGACGGGGAAGGCGGTCAAGGCCGTCACCGGGAGCGAGGCCTCGCTCGACCGCTTCACCGCCGACGGCCACGTGCTCCCGCGCGCGGAGAACCGCTCGGAGTCGCACGCCGCCGGCGGGGCGAGGACCGCTCCGACGCCGGACCAGGGCGATCACCCCGACTGGGGGAGGGGGTTCGTTCCGCTGAAGGACAGCATGCTCGTGGCGGAGGTGACGGCGACCGGCCAGACCTCGATGACGGTCACGGCACACGTCATGCCCTGGAACGCGACGGGCGGCACGGACATCCCGTTCGGCATGGACGTCAACGGGAACACGCGCGAAAACCGGTTCACGCTGCTCCCCGCCGCCGGGGCCGTCGTCGTCGCCCTCAGCGCGAGCGCCACGATCGTCGGCCTCACCTGAGGGGCCGGTAGGGTGACGTCGTCGTTCGAGGCCGTTCGAGGCCGTTCGAGGAGAGGAGCGCGCTTGCTGGGCGCCGAGGTACACGCCTATCTCAGGTCGGTGGCAGGGGATCGGGTTGTCCGGTCCGGGCCGTTCCTGATGCGGTTCGACGAGCATGACGACGCACTCCCGTTCAACTACGCCATCCCCGACGACGACGCCGCGCCGACGGCGGACGAGGTCGCCGCGCTGATCGCGGCGTTCTGGGGGCGGGCCAGGACACCCCGGCTCGAGTACGTGCCGCAGGTGGCCCCGAAGGTGGAAGGCGCCCTGCTCGAGGCCGGTTTCACCGCGGAGGGCCGCTACCCGCTGCTGGTCTGCCCGCCGGACGAGGTGGTGGACGCACCGGTTGATGTACAGGTCGCGCTCGTGACCGACGACGCCAGTCTCTGGCAGGTCGCGCGGGTGATGAACGAGGCGTTCGAGGCGCCTGAGGCAACCGAGCACGACGTCGCCCGGCTCCGGCGGGTCCTGGACGGCGGTGGCCTGGTCGCCGCCGCCGTGGATGGCGACGAAGTCGTCGGCGCAGGGCAGCTCGGCCGCCCGCACCAAGGGGTCGCCGAGGTGGCGGGCATCGCGGTGCCGGCCTCGCACCGGCGACGCGGCATCGCGGGCGCGGTCACGGCGCTGCTGACCCGCCAGGGCGCGGCTGCCGGGATCACGACCCCGTTCCTCACGCCCGCCGACGACGGCGCCGCACGGGTTTACGCCCGCGTCGGCTACCGGAAGGTGGGCGAGGCTCTCCACATCTCCCTCCGCTGAAGCGGAGCCGCCCTCTGGAACGGGCGTGCTCCAACAGCGGCACGTCGGGTGACAGCCGCTTCCCGCAAAGGGACGCCGATGGTCAGTCGGCCGGTGTGGTCAGGACGAGGCCGGCGATGCGGTCGGGGTCGGAGAGGATCTCCAGGGCGGCGATCCTGCCGTCCGTGACGATGAAGCTCAGCACCGACCGCGGCTCCCCGTTCAGCATGCCGACGAACCCCACAACCCCGTTCACCAGCACCGGCTCCGCCGTGTAGGTGGTGCTGAACCGCTTGAAGTTGGTCATCTGCCCGGCCACGGCCGCGGCGCCGTTGATCGTCCACATGCCGCCCTTCGCCACGGCCCCCGCGTCCACGCGCATCACCACGTCGGGATCGAGGAGGGCGAGGAGCGCCTCGAAGTCGCCGCCACGCGCCGCGGCCAGGAAGGCGTCCACGACCCGGCGCTGCCGGCTCGGGTCGGGATCCGGCGACGGCACCGTTCCCCGCACGCGCTGGCGCGCCCGGCTGGCGAGCTTCTTGGCCGTGGCAGGGGTGCGGTCCACGATCGGTGCGATCTGCTCGAACGGCACCGCGAACATGTCGTGCAGCACGAACGCCAACCGTTCCGCGGGACTCAGTGACTCCAGCACCACGAGCAGCGCGAGTCCCACCGCGTCGGCGACCAGCACCTGCTGCTCGGGGTCGCCCCCGTCCTCGCCGCTGATGACCGGGTCCGGAAGCCGCTGCTCCAGCGGGTCCTCACGCCGCGAGGTCCGCGTGCGGAGCATGTCCAGGCATACCCGGCCGACGACCGTGGTCAGCCAGCCGCCCAGGTTGTCGATCTCACCCGAGTCCGTACGGCTGAGCCGCAGCCACGCCTCCTGCACGGCGTCGTCGGCCTCGGCGAGCGAGCCGAGCATCCGGTAGGCCACCGCCTTGAGATGGCTGCGGTGTTCCTCGAATCGGCCGGCCAGAAAGTCGTTGGCGTCCACGGTCACATCCTCGATCGGGCTCATACCTCAATGACGGAACAAGTCCCTCAATGGTGACCGAAAGGAGCCCGCGACCCGCGGGGCGTGTTCCGCGAGAACTTCCCCGTCAGCGCATGAGCGGGCTGCTACTTCTTCTCCTCCATGGTCACCGTCACCGTGCTCGTCTTCCCGTCCCGCTGGTACGTGACCTGCACCTGCTGGCCGATCTTGAACCCGCGGACCTGCCCGACGACCGTGTCACCGCCCTGGACGGCCGTGTTGCCGATCTTGGTGATCAGGTCGCCCTGCTTCAACCCGGCCTTCTCCGCCGGACTGCCCGCGGTCACCTGGCGGATCAGCGCGCCGGGCACGTCGCCGGTGGCGTCGGTGACGCTCACTCCGAGGAACGCGTGACTCACTTTCCCCTTGCTGATGAGCTGCTCGGAGACCTGCTTGGCGGTGTTCACCGGGATCGCGAAGCCGAGGTTGACCCCGTCGGCGGCGACCGCGCTGTTGATGCCGACCAGCTCGCCGGCGGCGTTGACCAGGGCGCCGCCCGAGTTGCCGGGATTGATCGCCGCGTCCGTCTGGATCATGCCGCCGAGCGTGGTCGTCTCGGACGCCTGCCCCTGCTGCCCCCAGCCCGGCGGGAGCTGCTGGTCCTGGCCGCCGCTCCCAGCGGTCACCGTACGGTCGAGCGCGCTGATGATGCCCGCCGTCACCGTCCCGTCCAGGCCGAGCGGGCTGCCGATCGCCAGGACGTCGTCCCCGACCTTGAGCTGGTCGCTGTCGCCCAGCGTGGCCTTGGCCAGCCCCGACACACCCGACGCCCTGATGACGGCGAGGTCGGTGGCCGGGTCGGTGCCGACCACGCTCGCCTTGGCTGTCTTGCCGTCGCTGAACTTCACCGTCAACTGGTCACCCTGCCCGGCCACGACGTGGTTGTTGGTCAGGATCAGCCCGTCCTCCGACAGCACCACACCCGACCCCTCGGCGTTCTGCCCCTGGATCATCACCACCGACGGCTGCACCTTCTCCGCCACCTGCGCGACCGTGAGCTGCCCCGAGGCCGTGCGGAAGACCGGGCTCGCCACGGTCGTGGTGACGGTCGGCGCCGGGCGCGCGCCTTCCGCCACGTACGCGCCCACGGCCCCGCCCCCGAGCGCCGCCGCCGTCAACGCCGTCACGGCGGCCAGCGCGAGCCCGGCGATCGTCTTGCGCGTGAGCACGAACCCCGCCCGCCGTGGCGGAGGGGGCGGCGGCAGCACCGGCCCCGGCCGGGTGAAGGTCCCGGCTGTGGGGGGCTTGTCACCGAACTGGCTCCAGCCGCCGGCGTTGTCCTCGCGAGGCGCGTTCGCGTCCATGTCATCTCCTAGAGTCCCGATGACACCAGAGTGACGAAGGGCGAGTAAGTCCTGCTTAAGCCGAAGATCCCCTCGCCCGGCGCGCCCTGACGCCGGCCTTATCGCCGCAGGCAGCACCGACGCGCACCGGTCGAAAGTTTCTCATTGCACGCCGTCCACCCACGGCTTGCGTACGGCAGACTCTCATGCGTACAGTGTTCGCACAAAGAGAGCGATGTACGCACACCGTGGAAGGTTTCCGATGTATACAAGTTCGCGCTGCTGGCTGATCCTGGTGGTGTTGTGCCTCAGCACGCTCGTGCTGGTGATCGACAACATGGTGCTTTCCGTGGCGATCCCGCCGCTGACTCCGCGCTGAACGACACCATCCAGCAGGCCGGCGCGGCGCGGGGCATCGCCGTCCTGGGCAGCGTGCTGGCGAGCGCCTACACCGCGGCCATGCCCGCGACCGCTCCGGACGCCGCCCGGCTCTCGATCGGGAACGCGCTCAGCCTCGGCGACGCAGGGATCGCGCGGGTCGCCCGCGAAGCGTTCACCACGGCCATGTCCTCCGCCTTCCTCATCAGCGCCGCCGGCGTGGTGGCGGCCGCCGTACTGGCACTGCTGGTGATGCCCAAGAAGACCGCCCTTTCCTGACTTCAAGGAGAAAGATCATGAACACGAACTGGAACGTCACAGGCGACTGGGAAACGCTGAACTCGACCGGGCGGAGCTTCTACCCCGAGCGCTGGCAGCACCGCTTCGACGAGCTGCGCGCCGCCCACCACGTGCCGGGCGCGACCCTGGCTGTGCTGACCGGCGGGCAGGTCTACGAGCTGGCCAGCGGGGTGCTCCATCGGGGCACCGGTGTGGCGGCGAGCCCCGACTCGGTGTTCCTGTCCGGCTCGATCGCCAAGGTCTACACCGCGACGCTGGTGATGCAGCTGGTCGGGGAGGGGAAACTGGACCTCGACGCGCGGGTGGTGGACGTGCTGCCGGACTTCGCCACCCCTGACGAGGCGGCGACCAGGGTGATCACCGTGCGTCAGTTGCTCAGCCACACCGGCGGGGTCACCAACGACTTCACCTACGACTCGGGCCGCGGAGACGACTGCCTGGCCAAGTACGTGAAGGCCGCCCGGGATGTGGCCCTGGACTGCCCGCCGGGGACGGCGGTCTCTTACGGCAGCCTCGGTTACGTCGTCCTGGGCCGCCTCGTCGAGGTGCTGACCGGCAAGACCTGGGACCAGGCGCTCAAGGACATGATCTTCACCCCGCTCGGGCTGGAGCGCTCGGTGACGTTGCCGGAGGAGGCGCTGCGGTTCCAGGTGGCGATGAGCCACCTGGGCGAGCCGGGCCAGGACCCCGACCCGGCGCCGGTCTGGGACATGATGCCGCGCTCGGCGGGCCCGTACGGCAGGATCATCACCTCATCGGGCGACCTCGTCCGCTTCGTCCGGATGCACCTGGCGGGGGGCCTGGCCCCCGACGGCACACGCGTCGTGACCGCCGACGCGGTGGCGGCCATGCAGCGGCGCGAGGTGGACGTACCGGACAAGTGGACGGTCAGCGCGGACGGCTGGGGCCTGGGCTGGACCCTGTACGACTGGGATGGTCGATCAGGGCCTAGCGTCTTCGGCTACGGCCATGACGGCGCCGCCATCGGGCAGTACGCCTACCTGCGCGTCATTCCCGAAGCAGGCGTGGCCGTGGCGCTGATGACCAACGGGGGCGGGGCCAGGCAGCTGTACGCCGCCCTGTTCCGCGAGCTGCTCGACGAGCTGGCCGGGGTGCGCATGCCGGAGCCGTTCGGCCCGCCGGCCGATCCGCCCGCGGTGGACATGACCCCGTACGTGGGCACGTACAAGCGCGAGGGCGTCGTCATCACCGTCACCCCCGACCGGATCCGGTACGAGTTCGTGGACGGCATGAAGGACCTGTCCCCGCCGCTGGAGGCGGGGCTGACCGCGGTCACGGAGACGGTGTTCGCCGCATCGGGCGCCGGCCCGTCGTTCAGCGAGGACTACATGCCCGTGGTCTTCTCGACCCTGCCCAGCGGAACCCAAGTGTGCTACGTCGGCATGCGCGCCACACCGAAGATCTCCGGCTGAGGTTGTCGATTCCGGCCCGGCTCGTCCCTCGTAGTGAATGAGGGAAGGAGAAACCACATGCGGAAGCTGATGGTGACCACGTTCGTCTCGCTGGACGGCGTCATGCAGGGGCCGGGTGGGCCCGAGGAGGACCGCGACGGCGGGTTCGAGCACGGCGGCTGGACCGTGCCCCACTTCGACCAGCACCTCATGAGGGTGATGACGGCGCTGGTCGGGCGGGGCGACGCGCTGCTGCTCGGGCGCAGGACGTACGAGATCTTCGCCGCCGCCTGGCCCCTGGCCCCCGCCGACGACCCGATCGGGGCGAAGCTGAACAGCATGCCCAAGTACGTCGCCTCGCGGACTCTGGATCGCGTGGCCTGGCAGAACTCGACGCTGCTCGCCGGCGACGCCGCGGAGGCGGTGGCCGAGCTCAAGCGGGGGGAGGGCGGCGAGATCCAGGTCCACGGCAGCGGCAACCTCGTTCAGACGCTCATCGAGCACGACCTGGTCGACGAGTTCCACCTGCTGGTCTTCCCGGTGCTCCTCGGCTCCGGCAAGCGACTCTTCGCCAAGGGCACCATCCCCGCCGGGCTCCGGCTCGTCGACAGCGCGACGTCGGGCTCAGGTGTCATCGAGGCCACGTACGAGCGCCAGGGGAAGGTCGAGTACGGCGCGATGGGCCCGGAGACCGGCAACTGGTGACCGCTTCCCAGGAGCGGGCGAACTCCGGACGAGGCCGCGGCGCGGCGGTCGAGCGCGTCGCGGACCCCCGCGCATAGGGCTCACACCCGCAGCAGCGAAGGCCATGCCCCTAATTGGGGGCGATTGTCGGTAATCCGCGGGATCTTGGGCCAGACCGCCATGGCGCCGAAACGGTGTCAGCGTAGGAGACCTCGCGCGCTCCGGCGAACGCGGCAAGCTCCGCGATCGCCGCGCCGATGGCCTGGACGGACGCCTCGTCGCCCGGGAAGCCCGGCTCGGGGAACACACCCTCGATCTCCAGCACGCCCCGGCGGCGGTCCAGGCGCGGCACGAGGCGGCCGACCAGCCGCTCGCCGTGCAGGATCGGCATGATGTAGTAGCCGTACTGCCGCTTGTGCTTGGGCACGTACATCTCCGTGCGGAACTCGAAGCCCCACAGCCGCACGGTGCGGGCCCGGTCACAGATGAGGTTGTCGAACGGCGACAACAGCGTGGTGCGCGGCTGCCAGTCCTGCTCGAGCAGGCCCAGGGCGTCGCGGTGCACGTACCAGCGCTCCGGCCCGCCCTCGACCTCCGCGGGCACGACGTGGCCCGAGTGCTCCAGCTCCTGCAGGATCTCGGCGAGGCCGGGATAGCGGTCGCGGATGAAGTGGCGCTCGATGTCGGCGGCGCGGGCCACGCCCAGCGCGCGCAGGGCGTGCTCGGCCGCCAGCGACACCGCCTCCCGCCGCGGCAGCGGGGCGGCGGCCGCCCACGTGGGCAGCCAGTGCTCGGCCAGGTCCCACTGGCGTGTGCGGCCCGTCCTCCCCGCGACCATGATCTGGCCCTGGAACCACAGGAAGTCGAGCATCCGCTCGACGCCGCGGCCGTTGGTCCACCCGGTGGACTGCCAGGCCACGCTCACGCGGCCGTCGAACGCCCCGGGCGGCAGCGGCCCCGCCTCGCGTAACCGGTCGAGCACGTGCTGACGCAGCTCGTCGTTGGCCGCCAGCCAGTCGCGGACCCGCTGCGCGTAGGTCGACTCTCCCCGTGGGTAGCCGCGCATCATGACGTGGTGGATCGGATAGTCCTCCGCCAGCACGATGGACGCGGCATGCGCCCAGTATTCGAAGAGCCACCGCTCCTTCCACAGCAGCGCGTCGAGGCCGGCGGGGTCGTAGGCCCCGACCCGGCTCCAGAGCACCAGCAGGTGGCTGCGGGCCACCACGTTGATCGGGTCGAGCTGCAGGCACCGCAACGTGCGCAGCACCTGCCGCAGCCCGTCGACGTCGCCGCCGGGCCGCGGCCCGGCCAGGTGCTGACACGTCACGGCCAGCCGTCGCGCGGTCTCCAGGCTGAGGGCCAGGGGGTTCGGCATGGCCAGCAGTGTAATCGAAAAGGCGTTCGACGATGTCTCACCCGAGCCCGCGGATCAGCGCGTCGAGGGCGGCCGGGTAGGCGTGGGCCGGTGGCGTGGCGTATCCGACGACCAGCGAGGGCGGGTGACGGTCGCTGCGCGCGTACCGGCCGAGCGAATGGGCGTCGACCGAGGCCGCGCGCAACGCCTCCAGGGCGGCCTGCTCCGTAAGGCCCGAGGGGAGTTCGAGCACGGCGTGCAGGCCCGCGTCGATGCCGCGGACGCGGGCGCCCGGCAGACCGGATCGTACGGCCGCGACCAGAGTGTCCCGGCGTCGCCGGTAACCGCGGCGCACGGTTCGCAGGTGGTGGTCGTAGTCGCCCATGTCGATCATGCGCGTGAGTGCCAGCTGGTCCAGGGGGTGGGTCTCGCGGGCCCGGCGTTTGGCCTCTGTCAGGGGCTCCAGCAACAGGGGCGGGCAGGCGATCCAGCCCAGCCGTACGGCGGGGCCGATGGTCTTGCTGGTCGATCCGACGTACACGATGCGGGACGGGCGGCGGGACTGGAGCGCGGCGATCGGATGCCGGTCGTAGCGGAACTCGCCGTCGTAGTCGTCCTCGACGATCCACCCGAGGCTGTCGTCCGCCCACGCCAGCAGCTCGGACCGGCGCTCCGGCGCCATGCTCATCCCCAGCGGGAACTGGTGCGCCGGGGTGCAGACGGCCACCTCGGCGCCCGACGCGCGCAACGCGTCCACGCGCAGGCCCGCGCAGTCGATGGGGATGTCGGCGACGCGCAGGCGGCCGGCGAGCAGGCGGACATGGTCGTCGGTGGCCGGGTCCTCCATCCCCGCGGTGCGCACGCCCAGCTCGGCGAAGACCTCCGCGAGCAGGCCGAGCGCCTGCGTGTAGCCCGAGCACACGATCAGGTTCGCCGGGTCGATCCGGACGCCGCGCGTCCGGCCGAGATACGACGCCAGGGCTGTACGCAGCTCGATGCGCCCCCGCGGGTCGCCGAAGCCGAACACCTCGGTCGGCGCCTCCCTCAGGACGTGCCGCATCGCACGGGCCCACGCCTGGCGGGGGAACGCGTACGCGTCCGGGCGCCCGGGCCGCAGGTCATAACGCGGCGAAGCTCTCAGAGCGACCGCCTCCGCCGTGCCTTCCGCGACTCGGGACTCCGCGGTGCCCTCCGCCACGCGGGTGCCCGAGCCCTGCAGCGCCGTCAGCCAGCCCTCGGCGACCAGCTGCTCGTACGCCTGCGTCACCGTCCCCCGCGAGAGCCCGAGCTGGGAGGCGAGATCCCGGCTCGAGGGCAGGCGCGTCCCTGCCACGAGCCGCCCGCCGCGGATCGCGGTCCGCAGCGCCTCCTCCAGCGCCCTGCGGCGGGAACCCCAGCCGGACAGGTCCAGCGGGAGCTCGGGCCCAAGTGTCTCCGCCATCTAATTGGTCCAATTTCCAGGCCGATAACTGGTCCATAGTAATGGGACGATCGCCACTTAGCCTGGCCGGGTGAGTGTCGATGAACAGGGGCTTTCCCTTGGCCTGAGCCTGCTCATGGCGCTGGCGCGCGGGCCCGCCGGCTGGCCTACCCGCGGGGGATCAGGTCCAGGGTGACCACCGCGTACATGACCGCCTACTTCCCCGGCGGCGGCATCGCGGCGCCGATCTTCAACCGTGGCGGCTGGATCGGCGTCGCGGTCACCGGCGCGGTGCTGTGCGCGATCGGCGCGGCCCTGTGGTTCGCCGACCATACCCCCCGCTCCCGCCAGCGTTCGCGTCTCATAATGTAAGGAACCATCATGCATGTCTTCGTCGCCGGCGCCACGGGCGCCATCGGCCGCTACCTCGTCCCCCAGCTGGTCGAGGCCGGTCACCGCGTCACGGGCACCTCCCGTACCGAATCCGGCCTCGATCGGCTGCGCGCCCAGGGCGCCACCGCCGTGCGGCTGGACGTCTTCGACGCCGACGCGGTCGCCCGCGCGGTGGCCGACGCGTCCCCCGACGCGATCGTTCACCAGCTGACCGCGCTGAACGGCGGCAACCCCGCCGACAACGGCCGCATCCGCAGGATCGGCACCCGCAACCTGGTCGACGCCGCCAAGCTCGCCGGCGTGTCCCGCATCGTCGCCCAGTCCATCGCCTGGGCCTACGCGCCGGGCGACGGCCCGGCCACGGAGGACACGCCCCTGGACGTGACCGCGCCCGCCCCGCGCTCGAGCGTGATCGGCGGCATCCAGGCCCTGGAAGAGGCCGTCACCGAGCTGGACGAGCACGTCGTGCTGCGCTACGGCCTCTTCTACGGACCGGGTACGTGGTACCGGCCCGGTGGCCTCGTGGCGGACGTGCTGCGTAACGGCGGCCCCACCGACGACCCGGCCTCGATCTTCCTCGGCGACCTGGCGGCCAACGACGCGGTCACCTCTTTCGTGCACGTCGAGGACGCGGCAAGCGCCACCGTCGCGGCGCTCCGCTGGCCGCGCGGGACCGTCAACATCGTGGACGACGAGCCCGCGCCTGCCCGCGAGTGGCTGCCCGCGCTGGCCGCCGCCGTCGGGGCTCCCGCCCCCGCACCCACCGGCGGGCGGGCCGATTGGCAGCGCGGCGCCGACAACACCCTCGCCCGCTCTCTTGGGTGGACGCCCCGGCACGCCACCTGGCGCACGGGGTTCACGAGCTAGCCGCCGCGCGCCGGGTCCAGCTCGACGCCACCTCCAGCTGGCTCCAGGCCACCCGTGGATGACCGTGTCCGAATCCGGCCGGTGAACGGGCCGCGGGTGACGTAAACCTAGGGCATGACCACGTACTCCGCCGTCGTCACCACCGGCATCTACTGCCGGCCGGGGTGCGGCGCCAAGCCGCTGGCCCGCAACACGCGCACGTATGAGCACCCGGCCGTCGCCGAGGCCGCCGGGTTCCGCGCGTGCCTGCGCTGCCGGCCCTACCGGGTGGCCGCGCCGATCGCGGCGGGGGCGCCCGAGCTGGTGTGCCGGGCGTGGCAGCTGATCATCGACGGTGTGCTGGACGACGGCACCGAGGCGGGGCTGGCGGCGCGGATGGGCATGTCGCCGCGGCACCTGCGCCGGCTGTTCATCAAGCACCTCGGGGCGACCCCGGACCAGCTCGCCCGTTCGCGGCGGGCGCACTTCGCCCGGCGCCTCCTGGACGACACCGACCTGACGGTGCTGGACGTGACCTTCGCCTCGGGATTCGGGAGCCTGCGGCAGTTCAACAGGACCATGCGGGAGGTGTTCCGTGCATCGCCGACCGACCTGCGCGACCGGCGGCGCCGTGCCGACCGGCTGGTCGCCGACGGCGGGCTGGTGCTGCGGCTGCCGTTCGTGCCCGGTTACGACTGGACGGCCGTGCGGGACTTCCTCGGCGTTCGGGCCGTGCCGGGGGTGGAGGAGGTGGACGGTGACACCTACCGCCGCACGGTCACCGTGGACGGCGCACCGGGGGTGCTGGAGGTGTCGCCGGGCGACGACGGGCACCTGCTGCTCCGCGCTCACCTGCCGTACTGGGAGGGGCTGATCCACGTGGTGGGGCAGGTGGGGCGGATGCTCGGCGTGGACGCCGACCACACGGCTGGGGTGGCGGCGCTGTCGGCCGACCCGGTGCTCGGCCCGCTGGTGCGGGCGCGCCCCGGGCTCGCCGTGCCGGCGGCGTGGGGCGCCCAGGAGGCCGGCGTCCGGGCCGTGCTCGGGCGCGGCAGGACCCCGCGGGAGGCGGCGGACCGGCTGGGGGCGCTCGTGACCAGGCTGGGGGCGAGGGTGCCCGGGCTGCCGGGCGGCCTCACGCACACCTTCCCCAACGCCGCCGCGATCGCCCAGGCCGAGGTCACCGAGGAGGAAGCGGCCTTGATCGGGCTGCTGGCGGCCGACGCCGCCCGCGGGCACGGGGCGCTCGACCACGGCACCAGCCTGGACGCCCTGGCCACTCTGTCCTATGCCGATCACGACCTGCGCCACGACCTGGCCTTCCGGCTCGGGAGCCGCGAGGCGTTCCCGCTGGGCGACGCGTCCCTCCGTGCCGCGCTGGCCGGACTCGGCCTCGACGCCGCCACCTGCCGCGAACGGTGGCGCCCGTGGCGGTCACTTGCGGCGGTGCACCTGATGGCCCACGGCGACACCCTGTGAGTATCAGGAGTCCGTACCCCACCAGCCGCGGCGCGCGGCGAGCAGCCCGGCCTGGAACCGGGTGCGGGCGCTCAGCAGGTCCATCAGCTCGCTGACCCGCCGGTGCACGGTACGCAGGCTCACCCCGAGCTGACGTGCCACGGCCTCGTCCTTGAGCCCGGCCGCCAGCAGCGCGAACAGCTCCGGATCCGGAGCGGAGGAGGGGGAGTCCGCCAGGGGCTTGACCGGCAGTGGCAGCGCCGACCGCCACAGGACCTCGAACAGGGTGACCAGCGCGTCGAGCAGCGTCGAGGAGTGCACAATGACCGCGCTGTCGGCGTAGGCGGACGCGTCGGTGCTCAGCGGCAGGATGGCGGTCTTCCTGTCGGCGATGGCCAGCTTCATCGGCACCTCGGGGCTGACCCTGGCCTGCTCCCCGGCCGCCGCGGACTCCTGGGCGAGGCGCAGCTTGCCGGGGATCTCCAGGGCCGAGGCGTCGTAGATGCCGCGCACCAGCAGGCCGTGCGCGAGGCGCTCCAGCTCGGCGGCGTTCTGCTGGGTGGGGTCCTGGGCGTACGGCGGCCGGTCCAGCACCAGGAGCTCCTCGGTCGCGGTCTGCTGCAGTTGGGTGAAGCGCTGCACCACGGCCGCCTGACCCTGCACGACCTCGACCAGCTCCTCGGGGGCCTGGTTCTCCGTCCGCGGTGTCTCGGCGAGCAGGACGAGCGCGGCCAGCCGTGCCTGAGCCAGCCCCTCCTCGCGGCTGGAGATGAGGGCGGCCACCGCCACGTCGGGCCTGGTCGGCACGTACCGGATCGGACGGCCCGCCATGCGGCTGACCAGACCGAGCGACTCGAGCCTGGAGAAGGCCCGGCGCAGGGCCACCGTGGTACGGCCGGTGCGCGCGGCCAGCTCGGGCAGGGTGGCGCGCGGCCGGCGGAGCAGGTCTCGGTAGAGTCGTTCGTCTTCTGCGTCGACCCCGACCGCCGCGAGCGCGTTGTCGTCCGTATTCATGATCCATCAGTGTGACAGATACCTGTAATGGCACAAACCTGCCGCCATTTGAGCTAGCCCGCGCGCTCCGCTCCCCGATAGGACAGGAGTCCTGTAAGACCGGCCTGTCGGGGAGGCAGTGTTGAAGAAGGCATTCACTATCGGACTCGCGACCGCGTTGGCGGTCCTGTCGGCCGTCACGCCCGCCGTCGCGGAGGACGACCCCGCCGGCGACGGTCTGGCAGGCTTCGGCGGCTGGCGTCAGCCGACCTGCCAGACGGTCACAGGCGACGGGTCGGTGACGTACACGCGGAACGACGGCACGACGATCGCACCCACCAGCCAGGCGCTGCGGCCGATCGTCTACACCACAGGACTCGTCGCCCTCGACCGTCCGAACGAACTGCTCGCCATGTCCAACAACCAGCTGCTGAGCTCGAAGGACGCGGGCTGCACGTGGACGGCGGCCGGTGAGGTGAGCGGCAGGCACATCGAGCTGGCCGCGGCTCGGGACGGCCAGGCCTACGCCTGGGACCTCGACGGCACCATCGCGCTCGCGACATCCGGCGGCGTCACGCCGCTCACCTCACCAGCCGGTGACCTGGTCGGGCTCGGCACGGACAGGAGCAGTGGCGAACACTTGCGCGTGGCAGACGGTTCCGGCCGGCTGTACGACTCGAGGGACGGCGGGCGCACGTGGCAGCCCATCGGCGTGCCCGCCTGGCCGCAGAGCGACCTGCTCATGGTCTACACCGCGGTGTTCGATCCGTACGACCTGGACCACGTGGTGCTGGGCGCGTCGGACACCGGCGCCCGCGTCACCTTCGACGGCGGCCGCACCTGGACCACGTCCACCGGCCTGACCCAGACGGGCAACAAGATCAACGTGTTCAGCGCCGCGATCTCCCCGGCCGCCCCGAACGTCGTGTACGCGATGGGCCTCGACATCGCCGAGTTGGACGCGGGCGCGCCGTCCGGCGGCCGGCACATCTACCGGTCGGACGACGGCGGCCGGAGCTTCACCCGCGTCGTGGACCAGGGCGCCGGGGTCACACTTGTCAACGGTCCGCTGCTTGCCCCGCACCCGACGAACCCGGGCGTGCTCTACTTCGACTTCGGCACGGGGTGGTCCGGCATCGGCACGGACATCTACAGGTACGACTCGCGCCAGAACCGGGTCACCGTCAACCACAACTCCTATGACCGGGTCACCTCCATCGCCTTCAACCCTTCGAACCCGAAGGTGATGTACCTGGGGGTGGCGGAGGAGGTGTGACGAATGTTCTGTTACGGGTGAAGCGACCGGTTCTCGTGGTGCTACGGTGAGTGCCGTTCCCGTTCGAACACTGTCGTGAAGGGGTGGCTTCACTGGGGACGATGGCGTTGCCCGCGCCGGGACGCCGGGCGGTCAGATGAGCCGGCTGGCCGACAACATCGCCCTGCTGAGCGGCCGCCGCTCCGGGCGGCGCTGCTCTGCGCCCTCCACGACCGCTGATGCCGTGCGCACGCCCCTGCGCGAAACCGAACCTGACGCGCTGAACATCGTGATCGTCGGCGGCTTCGGCGTGGGCAAGACGACCATGGTCGGCTCGTTGAGCGAGATCCGGCCGCTCAGCACCGAGGAGGTCATGACCCAGGCGGGCGAGGCCGTCGACGACGCCAGCCGGGTACGGGCCAAGACCACCACGACGGTCGCCTTCGACTTCGGCCGGATCACGGTGACCACCGACAAGGTGGTGTACCTGTTCGGCGCGCCAGGTCAGCAGCGCTTCTGGTACGTGTGGGATCAGCTGTTCGCCGACAGCCTGGGGGCGGTCGTCCTGGTGGACACCCGGCGCCTGCAGGACTCCTGGTACTCCATCGACCGGCTGGAGCACTACCGGACGCCGTTCGTCGTCGCCGTCAACCGCTTCGCCGACGGTCCCTCGCTGGACTCCGTACGCGAGGCGCTCGCGCTCTCGCCCGAGGTCCCGCTCATCGAGTGCGACGCGCGCAAGCGCCCCTCCTGCAAGCACGTGCTCATCACGCTCGTGAAGCACATCGACCGCACCCGGGAGGGCAGGTCACGACGGTTCAGCCCGGCCAGCCCCATGGAGCAGGGGACGGCCGATCACTGGGAGCCCTGATCAGCGCACGGTCTCGCCCGTGGCGCTGAGGTCGCGGCGGAAGGACTCCGGCGCCTTGTACACCGCGAACATCGTGATCAGGGCGCCGATCATGACGTACGCGGCGACCAGCGGCCAGCGGGAGCCGTCCTTGCCGGCCAGCGCCGTGGCGATGAACGGGGTCAGACCGCCCGCGAAGACGGAGGCGATCTCGCGGCCCGCCGCGGCGCCCGTGTAGCGGCGCTCGGCGGGGAACAGCTCGGCGAAGAACGCCGGTTGGATGGCGTTGATGGCGTTGTGCCCGAAGTTGAGGATCAGCACGTACCCGAGCACGATCAGCACCATCGACCCGCTGTGCAGCATGGCGAAGAACGGGAAGGCCATCACGAACACCACGACGGCGCCGAAGAAGTAGATCGGCCGCCGCCCGACGCGGTCGGAGATCGCGGCGAACACGCCGTGGCTGACGAAGGAGAGCACGGCGGCGATGAGGATCGCGTTGTTCAGCTGGGTCTTCTCGAGGCCGAGCGCGCTGGTGCCGTAGGACAGCGCGAACACCGTGAGCAGGAAGTACGGCACGGACTCGGCGAACCGCAGGCCGATGATCAGCAGCAGGTTGCGCCAGTCGTCCACGAAGATCGTGCGGATGGGCCCGCGCTTGGGGCGCTCGGGCTCCGCGGCGGCCGTCTCGCTCTCGTTGTCCGCGGCCACCGCCTTGGTGAAGACGGGGGTCTCGTGCAGGCTGCGCCGCATCCAGAACGTCACGACGAGGACCACGGCCGACAGCAGGAACGGGATCCGCCAGCCCCAGCTCAGCAGTTGATCGTCGGGGAGCGTGTAGACGTACGCGAAGATCCCGGTGATGAGGATCTGTGCGGAGAACCCGCCGGTGTTGGGCCAGGCGCTGAAGAATCCGCGGCGGTTCGGCGGCGCCGACTCCAGCACGATGATCATCGAGCCGCCCCACTCGCCGCCGACCGCGAACCCCTGCAGCAACCGCAGCGCCACCAGCAGGACGGGTGACCAGATCCCGATCGTGCCGAATCCCGGCAGCAGCCCGATGAGGATGGTGCTGAGTCCCATCAGGGTGAGCGTGACCATCAGGGTGGACTTGCGGCCGTGCCGGTCGCCCCGGCTCCCGAAGAACAGCCCGCCCAACGGTCTGGCGAGGAAGCCGACGGCGAAGGTGCCGAAGGCGGAGAGCGTGGCCACGAAGCCGCTGGCGTCGGGGAAGAACACCTTCGGGAACACCACGGCGGCGGCTGTTCCGTAGACGAGGAAGTCGTAGTACTCCAGCGTGTTGCCGAGGAAGCTGGAGGCCGTGACCTTCCAGGTGTAGCGGGCATCTGTCTTCGGAAGGGTCGCGACCATGGCGCCTCCCTTTCTGCTGGCGGCTTTCTGTTTCCGCTGTGGTTCAGTTGTCGCACACTATTACTTGGATGACGGTTAACCGTCAACAGTCATCCGTTAACGTTGACCGTATGCAGTTGTGCGGGATAGTCTCCGGTCGGGCGGAGACTCACGAGAGGAGAGCAGGTGTCGATCACCAATCCGTTGCGCAATCCACCGCTCGGAGATCAGCTGCTCGCCCAGCTTCGCTCGCTCATCGTGCGTGGCGAGCTCAGCGTGGACACGCACCTGGTCGAGGGCCGGATCGCGGAGCAGTTCGGAGTGAGCCGCGGGCCGGTCCGTGACGCGCTTCGCCAGCTGGAGATCGAGGGGCTGGTGGAGACGCGCAAGCGCGGCGTCTTCGTCCGCGGCCTGTCTGACCAGGACCTTCGTGAACTCTACGCGCTCCGTGGCGCACTCGAGGGCCTGGCCATCAAGGAGGCCGTCGCGCGCCTTGACGCCGCCGACTGGACCTCGATCGACGAGGCGGTCGAGCAGATGCGGGCCGCGGCCGACGGCTCCGACGCCGCCAAGTTCGCCGCCGCCGACCTCGACTTCCACAGCGGCTTCTACACGATCGGCGACAACCGCTGGCTCACCGCCACCTGGGCGCTGCACCGGCCGTTGTTCGCAGCGGTGCTGGAGATCACCAACACCGACCGTGACCTGGTGCCCGTCGCCCAGGACCACGCCGACCTCAGGGACATCGTCCGCTCGGGCGACGTCGACGCCGCGCTGGCCGCACTCACCGCCCACCTCGACGGATCCTGCGCCCGGATCCGCGCGACGCTGATCGAGCGGGAGCGCGCCCAGCCCGCCCTCTGACCTGCCCCCTGCTGCCCTGGGTCCGCCCGGGGTCCCGTCCGCCTGCCATCAATGACGTACCGAGGCATCGCCGTGCCTCATCATCGACGAACCGAGGCTTTGCCATGCCACAAAACACCGCCATAGCAGCGAACATCCGGCCCCGCGCCGAGGTCCTCGCCGCCGTCCCGACCCTCTTCGACGAGGCGGGCGAGCTCGACCACGCCGCCACCAAAGCGCACTTCGCGGATCTCGCCCGCCGCGTCGACGGTGTCTTCGTGTGCGGCACCACCGGCGAGTTCCCCGCGCTCGACCGCGCGGAGCGCTGTGCCGTCGCCGAGATCGCGCTGGCCGTGTTCGGCCCCGAGCGGGTCGTGGTGCACGTCGGCGCCGCGGCCACCCGGGAGGCGGTGGCGCTGACCCGCGACGCCGTGGCGCTCGGGGCCCGCAGGCTGGCCACGCTGACGCCGTACTACCTGCCTGCCGACAACGGCGCCGTGCTCAGGCACTTCGCCGCGGTGACGGAGGCGGCGGGTCCCGCCGCCGTCTACGGCTACCTCTTCAGCGAGCGCTCCGGCGTGGTCGTCGAGCCCGCCGACTTCGCTGCGATCGCCGGCGAGACCGGGCTGGCCGGGGCCAAGCTGAGCGGCCTGGCGGGCGAGCGGTTCGCGGAGTATCGCGCGGCACTGCCGGACTCCGCCCGGCTGTGGTCGGGCTCGGACACCAAGCTCGCCGAGGTCGTCCGGGGCGGTGGCGCGGGGGTCGTCTCCGGACTGTCGGCGGCGTTCCCCGAGCCGTTCGCGCTGCTCGCCGACGCCGTGGCGAGCGGGGACGCCGACGCGGAACGGTCCACGCAGGCGCGGGTGGACGAGGTGCTGGCCGCGCTGGGCGGCACCGTGGAGGGAATCAAGCTGGCGCTGAGCCACCTCGGACGCGGTACGGGCGCACTCCGCATGCCCGCCCCCGAGATCGGTCCCGACATGCGGCGGCACATCGCGCAGCTGGCCGAGACGGCCCTGGCGTCCTGAGCGCGATGATGATCCACCGGGAGTTCGTGACCATTGACGATCCCCGCTGGACGCAGTGCCACGCGTCCACGCTCGCGGTGGTGGACGGCACTCCCGTCGTCGCCTGGTTCGCCGGGACCAGGGAGGGCACGCCCGACAACCGCATCCGCATCGCCCGGGGCGGAGAGGTGCGCACCCTGGAAACCGGCAGGGACGTCGCGCACTGGAACCCGGTGCTGGCGCCCGGGCCCGACGGCGCGCTGTGGCTGTTCTGCAAGGCGGGCGAGCGTATCTCCGAGTGGGTCACGCTGGTCACCCGCTCGCACGACGCCGGCGCCACGTGGGAGCCGGTGCGCGAGCTCGTCCCCGGAGACCGGTCCGGCGGCCGGGGCCCGGTCAAGAACCCGCCGCTGCTCGCTCCCGGGGGCCGGCGCTGGCTGGCGCCCGGCTCGACCGAGCGGTGGGGTGAGCCGGCCCGCTGGGACCCGTTCGTGGACGTCTCCGACGACGGGGGGCTGAGCTGGACACGCGCGCCGATCCCCGTCGACCACGACGTGCTGGCCGGTGCCGGGCACATCCAGCCCGCGCTGTGGTGGGGCGCGGATAGCCCCGTCGCGCTGATGCGCAGCACCGAGGGGCGGGCGTTCCGCTCGATCTCCCGCGACGGCGGGCGCACCTGGACGCCCGCCGAGCCCACGGGCCTGCCCAACAACAACAGCGGCCTCACGGCGGTCGCGCTGCCGTCGGGACGG
Organism: Nonomuraea sp. NPDC049784; assembly: GCF_040659615.1. Lineage (NCBI taxonomy): Bacteria > Bacillati > Actinomycetota > Actinomycetes > Streptosporangiales > Streptosporangiaceae > Nonomuraea > Nonomuraea sp. NPDC049784. Next base: position 51,485 of record NZ_JBFAMX010000009.1, on the reverse strand, counting down.
GTGGCCTGCGTGCACAATCCGAGCGCCGAGTCGTGGGGCAGCCGCTGCCCGCTCGTGGTCTCGCTGTCGGACGACGACGGGCTGACCTGGCACGCCGGACCGACCGTGGACGACGGCGTCGTGGCGGTCGATCCGGACGTGCCACGGCTCCTGGAACCCGGCACCGGGCCCGGGTTCGCGCCGGGTGACGCAGGGGTCGTCACCAGTGGCGTCGCCGAGTACAGCTACCCCTCCGCCGTCCTCACCCCCGACCACCTCCTCGTCACCTACACCTGGCAGCGCAGGGGAATCGTCCTCGCCCGGCTGCCCCTCGCCGATCTGGAGCCGCAATGACCAGTACGTACCGCATGCCCGTACCCCGCCAGGAGCGGCCCGCCGAGCCGCGCACCGCGTACCTGATCGCCAGCGGAGACCTGCGCCTGTCGGCGAACGTCGCCGGCTGGGCCGCGCAGGAAGCCCTCGAAAAGGCGGTCACCTCGGCGTTCGCCGACCTCGGCTGGACGGTGGTCCGTGCGCACGAGGCGGACCTCGCCAAGGGCCACGGCTTCATCGACAGCCAGCGGATGGGTCTGGAGGTCTTCAAGACCATCCCGTCCGACGCGCCGCTGATCGTCGCCGAGGCCGTGTGGCAGTACAGCCACCATGTGCTGGCCGGGCTCCGCACCCACCAGGGCCCGATCCTCACCGTGGCCAACTTCGACGGCACGTGGCCGGGGCTGGTCGGCCTGCTCGGGCTCAACGCGGGGCTGACCAAGATGGGCCGCCCGTACTCGACGATCTGGTCGGTCGACTTCACCGACCGCTACTTCCTGGACGGCATCGCGAGCTGGGTGCAGACCGGCTACATCGTGCACGACTCCTCCCATGTCCGCCCGTTGCCGCCGCTGCCGGTCGGCCCCGAGTCCGAGCTGGGCCTCGCGCTGGCCGAGGAACTGCTGCGTGACAAGGCCATCGTCGGCGTGTTCGACGAGGGCTGCATGGGCATGTACAACGCGATCATCGACGACGAGCTGCTCAACCCCCTCGGGATCTTCAAGGAGCGGCTGTCGCAGAGCGCCCTCTACGCCGAGATGCTCAAGGTGCCGGACGTCGAGGCCAAGGCCGCGCGCGAGTGGCTCGACGCCGCGGGGATGCGCTTCTCCACCGGCTCCGACGAGGCCGCCGAGCTCACCGACCGGCAGCTGCACGAGCAGCTCAAGATGTACGTCGCCGCGCTGCGGATCGCCGACGACTTCGGCCTCGACGCCGTCGGGATCCAGTACCAGCAGGGCCTGAAGGACCTCACCCCGGCGTCCGACCTGGCGGAAGGGCTGCTCAACAACGTCGCTCGCCCGCCGGTGACCAGCCGCGACGGCACCCGCGTGCTCTACGAGGGCGCCCCGCTGCCGCACTTCAACGAGGCCGACGAGGGCGTGGCCGTGGACGCGCTGATCACCAACAGGGTGTGGACGGCCATGGGCCTCGACCCCGCGACCACGCTGCACGACGTGCGCTGGGGCGAGCAGTACGGCGACGACTTCGTCTGGGTCTACGAGATCTCCGGCTCGGTGCCGCCGTCCCACCTGAAGGGCGGGTACGCGGGCGCGGTGAGCTGGCGGCAGAACCCGATGTACTTCCCCGCCGGCGGCGGCACGATCAAGGGCGTGAGCAGGCCGGGCGAGATCGTCTGGTCCCGGCTCTACATCGCCGACGCCCGGCTCCAGCTCGACATCGGCCGCGCCTCCGTCGTGGAGCTGCCCGATGAGGAGACCGAGCGGCGGTGGGCGGCGACCAACCCGGAGTGGCCGATCGCGCACGTCGTCCACCACGGGATCGACCGCGACCAGTTCATGGCCCGCCACAAGGCCAACCACGTCCAGGTCGCCTACGCTCCCGACGCCGCCACGGCCGACAAGGCGCTCGTCGCGAAGGCTGCGTTCTTCCACCGCCTCGGCGTGGAGGTGCACGTGTGCGGAGACGTCGACATCTAGGCGCCAGTACGCCTGGCGGCACCTGGCAGTCGAGCGGAGCGGCCTCCGACGCTCCGCTTCGCGGGCCCCGGGGACGAGCCAGACGCCCGCTGGAAGCACGGCCGGTCGAAGGCGCGGCTGCGGCGCGTGGTCGGCCGCCGTGCGTCGTCGGCCGTGGGGCGAAGGTGCGGTTGCGGTGCGTTGCCGGCCGCTGGGCGAAGGGCCCGGCACGGACATGATCCCGCGCTCAGGAACGGGCGGCCGCCGCCGCGAAGGCGTGTAGTTCGCGCTCGACATCGGGACCGGCCGGCACGTAGACGATCTCGGTGACGCCGGTGGCGGCGGATTCGCCGATTCGTTCGCCGATCGAGGCGGCGTCGCCGCTCCAGCCGACGCGTAGGAAGGCCGGCCCTGCGGCGGCGACCAGGCCGCGGTCCCGGTCGGTCAGCGACGAGAGATGGCCCCGGTGGGCGACGAGATGGCGCAGGCCTTCCTGGCGGTCCGCCTCGAGAGCCGCCCGCCACCGGGCGCCGCCCGGCAAGGAATCGACGGCCTCCTTCCCGTGCTCCCACACGGCGTGGACGGTGCTGGCGTAGCCGGGACCGGCCGCCTCAGCCACGCGCGGGCTGGTGTGATCCTCGCCGGGTTCGAGAACGGTGCCGAAGCGCAGCAGCGCGAACTCGGCCCAGCCCTGGTTGCCGTCCTCCGGGACGGCGGTCACGACCACCCCGGGCACGCCGAGCTCCTGTGCCACGCCGAACCCTCTCGGCCCCGAGGCCGCGACCCACACCGGCACGCCGATCGGGCGGTCTGGGGCGAAGCCGGGCAGGTGCATCATCTGGCACGGGCGGCCGTCGATCTCGACCACCTCACCACGCAGCAGCGCCCTCACCTGCCGGACATAGACCGCCAGCTCCGCCCAGGTGACGGGCTTCTGTCCCAGTGTGCTGCGGCCGGTGTAGCCCGTCCCGAAGGCGACGACCAGCCGTCCGGGCGCCAGCTCCTCGACCGAGGCCACGGCCGAAGCCGTCACCATCGGGTGCCGCAGCCCCGGGATCGCGACTCCCGTGGCCAGGCCGATGCGCTCGGTCGCCTCCGCGACGCGGGCCAGCGCGATCCAGGTGTCGCCATAGACGGCCGGTGACTCGAACACCCAGACGCGGTGGTAGCCCAGCCGCTCGGCCAGCCGGGCCTTCTCGACGACGTCGGCGCCGGGCGGCAGGGCACACGAATATCGGGGCGTCATCGCCTGGCTTCCCACAGCGCGAGAGTCGCGTTCGTGGGATCGTCGATCACCGCGACCGACCCTTGGGGAAGGTCCACCCGGGCCCGGACCACGGTCGCGCCCAGCTCGACGGCCCGCTCCACCGCCCGGTCGAGGTCCGCTACGGGCGCGTAGGGAATCCACTGCGGGCGGCGGCCGTCGTTCTCGGCGAGTTGCGTGAGTCCACCCCACGGAGCGCCGCCGGCGGTGAACATCGGCACGGTCTCGGGCCCGGCGGGCACGTCGGTGACCGTCCATCCAAGCAGCTCGCTGTAGAAGCGGCGGGATCGCTCGCGGTCGGTGGTCCGGAGATCCATGAAGACGAACGGGTGGCTCATGCTTCCCTCCCTCTCGGTAAATTGGGACATGCGTCCTGAACTTAGGACACGTGTCCTAACCCGTCAAGGCGTGAGGTACGCTGGCCGCCGTGGCGGCATCCTCAGCGAGCAGGGCGAAGCACACCGACGGCAACCGGCGGGCCAAGCAGGAGCAGATCATCGAGGCGGCCAAGGACGTGCTCGCCCGGGAGGGCGTGGCGGCCTGCACGGCACGCGCCGTCGCCGACGCCAGCCCTCTCACGAAGAGCGCCATCCACTACTACTTCAACGACATCAACGAGATCGTGGACCGTGCCGTGTTTGCACACGTCGACACGATGCTAGACGACCTGCGGCGGGTGGCGGGGGAGACGGACGATCCGTACGGGCGGCTCCTGCGCGTGGTGGACGTCTACCTCGCCACGTTCGCCGACAAGCCGCACGCCGCGTTCCTCTGGTTCGAGTACTGGATCAACGCGGGCCGCCGCGACTCCCTCGACGTGGCCGACCGTATGCTGGGCCAGGTCCACGCCCTCCTGCGCGACCTCGTGGCCGAGCTCGCACCGGAAGACCCCGACCGGGCCACCCACGCCCTGGTGTCCTGGCTGCTCGGCACCATCGTCCAGCAGCACCTCCGTCCGAAGCCGGCCGAGGCGCTGCACGACGAGATCGCACTGATCCTCGCAGCCCCCGGCGCCCCACCCCACCGCACCGCGACGGATCCCACCGCCTCGGCCACCCGCCCAAGGAATCCCAGCCGGTAACGGCGGCGAGACCGGGGTCGGCCGGACCCGTCACGCCGTGGCGGCGCATGTTCCGCCACCTGGAAATATCCGGTCTGCCGCGCCCGACGTGGCAAGATGGAGCGGGCTGGACTGTGGCGAGTTGCCGATTGAGGAGCATGTATGTCGACTGCTCACGATAGGGGTGACCTGGCCGAAACGCCCGATAGGGATACCGTCCGATCCGGGCCGACCGCGCTGCGCATCCTGGTCGGCGCGCAGCTGCGGAGTTTCAGGGAGGCCGGCGGGATCTCTCGCGAGGACGCCGCATATGCCATCCGAGGTTCCCACTCCAAGATCAGCCGCATGGAGGGCGGGCGCACGAGCTTCAAGATGCGCGACGTCGCTGACCTGCTCGCCCTGTACGGCGTGGCCGACGAAGCCGAGCGGGAGGCCGTGCTCGCCCTGGCCAAGCAGGCCAACGAGCCCACCTGGTGGCACGACTACCGCGACGTGGTCCCCGACTGGTTCGAGGACTACCTCGGGCTCGAGCAGGACGCCGCGCTGATCCGCACCTACGAGGTCCAGTTCGTGCCCGGCCTGCTCCAGACCGAGGACTACGCCCGCGCGATCTTCAGCCTGGGCAACAAGGGCGACTCGGCCGAGCGGATCGAGCGCCGCGTCGAGGTGCGGATGCGCCGCCAGCGGATCATCGCCCCGCCCATGTCACGCAAGCTCTGGGTGGTGTTGGACGAGGCGGCGCTGCGCCACCGCGTCGGCAGCCCGGAGATCATGCGTGCCCAGCTCGAGCACCTCGGCCGGATGGCCGCACAGCCCAACATCACCGTGCAGGTGGTCCCGTTCACCTCCGGCTGGACCGTCGGCGGCGTCGGGCCCGTCACCGTCCTGCGCTTCGCCCAGGCCGGGCTGCGCGACGTGGTCTACCTCGAGCAGCTGGCCGGCGCGCAATACCTCGCCAAGGAGTCCGAGGTGCTGCCGTACCAGACGCTGATGGACGAGCTCGGGGTGCATGCGTCGCCCGCGCCCGACACCCCGGCCATCCTGCGTCAGATCATCGACACGCTCTGACCGTCACGGTTTGCGGGCCACGCCGCAGAACGCGTCGACCTCCGGGGGCAGCCCGAACGCATCTGACTCCAGCTGCCAGCGGGAGACGGACACGATGCCGGGATCCACGAGCTCCAGCCCGTCGAAGAAGCGGGCGATCTCCGCGGGGGTCCGCAGCCGGTAGTCGTACACCTCGCCCTTGTCGCGGAGGCGCTCGGCCTCCGCTGCCGCGTCGGGCTTGACGGTGTTCGTGCCGTCCTCGAACACCAGGTAGCTGCCCGAGGGCAGCGCGCCCATCAGGTTCCGCACCAGCGCGTACGCCTGGTCGTCGTCGAAGACGGTGCCCATCACGCCCAGGAGCATGAGCGCGGTCGGCTCGCGGAAGTCCAGCGTCTTGGAAGCGAACTCCAGGATGGTGTCCGGCTCACGCACGTCGGCCTCGATGTAGTCGCAGGCCCCTCGCGGGTCGCTGGTGAGCAGGGCGCGCGCGTGCACCAGCACCAGCGGGTCGTTGTCGACGTAGACGACGCGGCTCGCCGGGTCCACCCGCTGGGCCACCTCATGGGTGTGGTCAACGGTCGGCAGGCCCGTGCCGACATCCAGGAACTGCCGGATGCCTGCCTTTCCGGCGAGATATCTGACGGCTCGACCCAGGAAGACGCGGGAATGGCGGGCGATGTCTTCCATGCCCGGATAGATGTCACGGAGTTTCTCGGCGAGCTGCCGGTCGACGGGGTAGTTGTCCTTGCCGCCCAGCCAATGGTTCCAGACCCTGGCCTGATGCGGCTTGCTGGTGTCGATCCTGGAAAGGAGCGCGGGGTCCAGGGGTGAGTCATCCGTCACGAAGAGCTTCACCTCATATGTTGATATGTCGCATCTTGCGGGCTTTTGTCTTTGTATCAGGCGTGCTCGGTGATGTCATTCGGGCTCAGTGATAAACGAGGGCCGCCTGCTGAACCCGCGCGGGCGCCAGGCCGTACCTCGCTGTAGGACGAGATGGGGAGGTCGGCCACGTGCGGCGCCAGATCACGAGTGTGGGCATCGGGCTGCTGCTGTCGCTGGCGCTGGTCGCCGCGCCGGCGGGTGCGCACGGCGCGCTGCAGAGGCCGCTCAGCCGGGCGGCTGCCTGCGGCGCCGACAGCCCGCTCAAGACCCGGCCGGCCGCCTGCCGCGCGGCCGTGGCGGCGAGCGGCAAGGCCATGCCCGCCGACTGGGACAACCTGCGGGTGGCGAACGTGGCGGGCAGGGACCGCGAAGTGATCCCGGACGGCAAGCTGTGCAGCGGCGGCATCCCCGAGTTCAAGGGGCTCGACCTCGCCCGCGCCGACTGGCCGGCCACGACGCTGAAGGCGGGAGCCCGCTTCACCTTCAGGTACCGCGGCACCATCCCGCACCGCGGGACCTTCCGGCTGTACGTCACGAAGGACGGCTACGATCCGGCCAAGCCGCTGAAGTGGTCGGACCTGGAGCGCAAGCCGTTCCTCCAGGCCACCGACCCGAAGCTGACGGACGGCTCGTACGTCATCAAGGGCCGCCTGCCCTCCGGCAGGACCGGTCGCCACCTGATCTACACGATCTGGCAGAACTCCGACACCCCGGACACCTATTACTCCTGCTCGGACGTGATCTTCCGCAGCGCAGCCGCCGCCGCTGCGGCGGTCCAGCCCCAGCCCCGGCCGGTGGCCTACAAGACCGCCGGGTACACCGGCATCCCGTGGCTGGTCACCCTGGGGGCCCTGTTCGCGGTCGGAGCCGGAGCCATGGTCATCCTCATGGTCCGGCCCCGTCGCCGCTAGGCGGCGGGCCACGTCGGCGATGTCACGGGTGTGAGGTCTCCAGCAGGGCGGAGCTGAGCCCGCAGATCGCCGTGATCAGGTGCTCGCCCAGCCGGCGCCACGACTGCTCGGCGTCGGCCGGGGCGACCCGCCCGCCGGCCAGGTCGCCTTCCAGTTCGGCGCACATGTGCACGATGAGCAGGCGGATCATGGCCCCGTACTGGGCGGTCAGGTCGGGGTCGCGGTCCTGCCCGCGCGGGGGCCGCAGCTTCTCCAGGCGGCGGAACGAGGGCGTCCGCAGATTCGCCTGGACGGCGTACTCACGCAAGGAGGGCTCGACGACGGCCTGGGCGAGGAACCGCCCGTACCAGGACGGCGTGCCCAGCTCGATGTGATGCTGGATGTTCGGCGTGATGACGCAGGTGATCCACTCCCGGAGCGACACCTCGCCCGACGCCTCCAACGCGGCCACCATCGGGATCCGGTGCTCGTCGATGGCGGCCGCGTGGCGGGCCAGGATCTCCTGGATCAGCTCGTCGCGGGTGCTGAAGTGGTACTGGACGGCGGACTTGTTGCGCTGGCCCGCCGCCTCGCTGATCATCCTGATCGAGACGTTCGCGAAGCCGTGTTCGGCGTAGAGCCGCTCGGCGGTGTGCATCAGCTTGTCTCTGGCGCGCATCGATCGGGGAGACGGCGTGGCGACCGCCGTACTGACTTGCATGACTGATCCTTGATCTCTTCTTTCTTCACCGTCCCCCGATGATTATCGCCTCTTATCGTGAGTGCGCGCAGGTCACCAGGTGACCCATACGTCCTGGAGCCCTCCGGTCATCGCACCGATACGCATCCGCAGGTCCTCGGGGGAGTCCCGCAGTTGCAGGCCAGGCAGTCTACGCGCCAGGGTGCCCAGCACGACCTGGAGCTCGACCCTGGCCAGCGGCTGCCCGAGACAGTAGTGCGGGCCCGCGCCGAAGGTGAGGTGCTGATTGCTGTTCTGCCGCCGCGGGTCGAACTGATCCGGGTCGGCGAACTTGCCCGGGTCGCGGTTGGCGGCGGGGATGCTGGGGATCACCGTGCTGCCGGCGGACACCATGACGTCGCTGAACGTGACGTCCTCGGTGAGGTACCTGGGCACCCCGCCGACGGCTGACAGTGTGCTGTCCAGGCGCAGGACCTCCTCGACGGTGCCCGGGATCAGGTCGGGGTCGTCGATCACGGCCTCGAAGCGCTGCCGGTCGGAGAGCAGCATGGCCACCATGATCGCGATCATGTTCGAGGTCGTCTCGTGGCCGGCCAGCAGCAGCCCCCTGACGGTGGCGATCAACTCGGCCTGGCTGAGCCGGCCGTCCTCGGTGTCGGTGATCTGGGTCAGCTCGCTGAGCAGGTCGTCGCCGGGGTTCTCCCGGTTGTGGTCGACCAGGTCCGACACGTACGCGTTGAACTCCTGGTAGGCCTGGTCGACCTCTTCCTGGGTATTGCGCGTGAGCGTGAGCATAGTGCGGGACCAGTGCGCGAACTTGTCCTGGTCCTCGGCCGGCGCGCCGACCAGTGCGCAGATGACCCGCACGGGGAGCGGCAGGGCCAGCCCGGCCGACAGGTTGCCGGGGGAGGCCTTGGCCAGCATGGAGTCCAGCAGGTCGTCGGTCATCGCCTGGACCCTGGGCCGCCACACCTCCATCTTCCGTGCGGTGAACCAGCGGCTGAGCAGGCGCCGCCAGCGCATGTGGCCCTGCCCCTCGCTGATGTCCGTGGTGCCGTCCTTGCGCCGGTTGAACAGGCCGCCGTCCTCGGTGGTGGCCAGCCGGGCGGCGCCCTCCCTGGCGAGGTTGCGGCTGAAGCGCGGGTCCGCCAGCACCGCGCGGGAGTCGTCGTACCTGGTCACCAGCGTGGCAACGTCGCCGCTCGGTAGCCGTACGTGCGACACCGGGCATTTCTCCCGCAGCTCAGCCAGCTGCGGCGGCGGCTCCAGGGCCGTGGGACGGTCGAACGGGAACTCCGGGATCGCGTCAGCAGTCATCATTGTCCTCCAGCTCGGAAGCCCGACAATTCCGAATATAAGGCGACCGCCTTATTAAGGCAATCGCCTTGAAAGCCTTGCGCCAAGCTTTACCCGACCTGGAGGACTGGCTCAGAGCGTGTTGGCGCTCTGAGCCGCCTGGTAGACGGCCATCGCCTCGTTGCCGAAGAACGGGCCGAACATGAAATCGGGGGCGAAGTCGTACTTGAAGCTGTTGACGGAGTTCAGCATGCCGAGCCCGGTGGACTCGTTGAACCCCTGGAACCACGGGCCGCCACTCGACCCGCCGGTCATGTTGCAGCGCAGCCCCTGGTCCGCGGTCATGACGGTGTCGTTGAAGGTGCGCCCGCTGCAGTAGATCAACCGGGAACCGTCGAACGGCGCCGCCGCCGGGTAGCCGAAGGAGAACATCTGCCGCCCCCTGGCCTGGTTGAACGCCACGCCCTGCCCGCCCACGACGTCGGTCAGCGTCCGCCCCTGCAGCGGTGCGACCACGGCGGCGGCGACGTCGAAGTTGATGTCCTCGCGGGCGTTCCACTGCTGGGTGGTCAGCAGCGTGGTGGCGACCCACGTGCCGAACGGGCGCCGGCCGTTGTCGAATCCGGGGACGAACACCCAGTTGCGGTGCGAGGCGCCGTTCAGCTTCACACAGTGCCCCGCGGTCATCACGACGCTCTCGTTGGCGCTGGTCACGGCCGAGCCGGAGCAGGACGCGTTGTTGCCGTCCGCGGTGGTGAAGAAGACACGTCCGGTGGTGCGCACGACGGCGCCGCCGTCCGTCCAGCGCAGGCCCCGGCTGTTGGGCACCGCGGCCACCGCCTGGGCGTCGACGGCCGCGGTGCCGCGGACGGACCAGGGGGTGGCCTGAGCGGTGACGCCTGAGGCGACGCCGCGGGTGGTCCAGGGGGTGCGCCGGGTGGTGGTGTCCGAGGCGCCGCGGGTGGCCCAAGGGGTGCCCGCGGTCGGCCCGCCCGAGCGGGTGCGTCGCGCCGCGGGCGTGTCCAGCGGCTGCGCCGCCAGCATGCGCTGCGGCGTCCAGTACCGCAGGACTGTCCTGGCCTCCGACCAGGAGTCCGCGGCGGACCACCCGGCCGGCCTGGGGTCGAGGCCGTTCGTGGTGCTGGCCCGCGCGCTGCCCGTGGGGACCAGGGCGCCCGCCACGGTGAGCACGACGGCGGAGAGCAGGACGACTCTGCGGTGCATTGCGTACCTCCCGAAACCGGAATCTGCCGTTTGGAGGTACGTACGCGGATCTCTATCTTCCTCAAGCCATGCGCAAATGGATATAACTGACGCCCTATCGGCGGAGCAGCCGGGCGGGGACCGCGTCCGCCAGGGCCTTGTAGCCGGCAGGGCTCAGGTGGAGATGGTCTCCCACGTCGAAGGCCGCGATCAGGCGGCCCGGGTCGGCGGGGTCGCGGGTGGCCCGGTCGAAGTCGATCATCGCGTCGAACCTGCCGCTCGTGCGGATCCACTCGTTGACCGTCTGCCTGGCCGCCTCGCGGTATCCCTGGGCGTCGTCGTAGAAGCTGCCGCCGAAGGGAGTGAGCGTGGCACCGTACACCTTGATGTCCTGCGCGTGCGCGCGCACGATGATCTGGTCGTAGGCGGCGATCAGCTCGTCGGCGATCTTCTTCTGGGCGTCCTGGGTGTCACCCGCCGTGCCGATGTCGTTGACGCCCTCGAAGACGATCATCCAGGAGACGCCGCTCTGCGCGAGCACGTCGCGGTCGAGCCGGGCCAGGGCGTTGGGGCCGAGGCCGTCGTTCAGCACGCGGTTGCCGCCTGCTGCCTGGTTGGCGATGGCGACGCTCGCGGTGCGGCGATCGGTCTGCAGCCGGTCGAAGAGCTGGTCCGGCCAGCGATTGTTCTGGTTGGTGGTGGAGCCCCGGCCGTCGGTCAGCGAGTCGCCGAGCAGGGCGAGCGTCGCGGTGGCGGGCTTGGACCAGACCTCGATGCCGCTGAGGAAGTACCAGTGGTCGACGGGGGTGGCGCCGGCCAGGTCGGCGGCCTCGGCCTGGTTGCCGCCGGCGAGGTAGGAGGTGGTGCGGGAGCCGGGGTGCGAGGTGACGTTGGCGGACGCCTGGCCGTCGGCGAGGTAGAGGGTCACGCTCAGGACGGTGCCAGGGGGCAGCGCGAGGTCGAGCGGGTCGGACACGATCTGCGCGCCGACGGGCACGACCGCCGAGGGGCGCCCGTAGAACGTCACCGGCTGCAGGGTCTCCGGCTGGATCGCGCTCACCCCGGACTTGCCGCCGCTCGGCAGCGCCACGGTGACGCGGGTGACGGGCAGCGGCGCGCCGCCGAACGCGTTGGAGAAGCGCAGCCGCATCCGCTGCCCGCCGACCGACACCCGCACGGTCTGCCGCACCGTGCTGTCGGCCAGGACCAGATTCTCCTTCGTGTACGGCGGGGGCGGCATGTTGCCGGGCTCGGTGAGCTGCGGCATCGCCGTCCACGTGGTGACCCAGTGCCCGCTGGGCTCGGAGGACCCGTCAGCCACCCCCGACGCTCCCATGGCGAGTCCCAGAACCGCGACGATGGCCCATTTCAGCGCCCTACCCATAGACCGACTTCCCGAAATATTTCGGGAAGATGTCGAATATTTCGGTCGCGAACGTATGACAGGTGGCCGCTGCGGTCAATGGTGTCCGGGATGCCCAGTTCATGATGAGGTCATGCCGGGCTCATGATCGTGTCCCTGGTGGGCGAGTTCGCAGGCCAGCAGGGTTGCACTCAGTCGATGTGAAGGAGTCGTCATGGGTGTCCTGCCTCGGCCACGTGAACTTCGGACGTGGCATGGTCCGCTGAGCTATTGTGCGGCGGCAATGGCGGTGCTGGCCGCCGTCAGCGTGATGGGGTTCGTCTTCGACGAGCGAACGCTGCTCGGCCAGGGGGTATGGCTCAAGCCGTTCAAGTTCTCGGTCTCCTTCGCCCTCTACGCGATCACGCTGGCCTGGATGATCGGCCAGGCCGCGCGGTGGCGGCGGACGTTGTGGTGGCTGGGCACCGTGACCGTGGGCGGGTTCGTCGCCCCTGAGATCGCGGCCATCACCTTCCAGGCGGCACGCGGCGTTCCCAGCAACTTCAACCTCTCCACCGGGCTGGACGATACGGTATTCAAGATCATGGGCGGGGCGGCCTATCTCGGCTGGCTGCTGACCCTCACGGTGGGGGTCCTCGTGGTGGCACAGCGCAGGGTGGACCGGGCGATGGCGTGGGCCATTCCGCTCGGGCTTGTCATCTCGCTCGCCGGCATGTCCATCGGCTACCTGATGACCGCTCCCACTCCTGACCAGGCACAGGAGCTGGCCCGCGGGCTGCGCCTGGCCACGCTCGGCGCGCACAGCGTCGGTGCTCCCGACGGCGGGCCCGGCATGCCGGTCACCGGCTGGGAGACGGGCGCAGGCGATCTGCGGGTGGCGCACTTCGTCGGCCTGCACGCCTTGCAGGTGCTCCCGCTGGTCGCGGTCGGCCTGCGCCTGCTCTCCCGCCGTCTTGACGTCCTCGCGGGCAGCGCCACCCGCACGGCACTGGTGATCAACGCCGCGTTCGGCTACGCCGGGCTCACCGCGTTGGTGTTGTGGCAGGCACGGCGTGGACAGGCCCTCGTCCACCCCGACGCGCTGACGCTGGGGGCCGCAGCCGGTCTCGTCGCTCTGGTGTCGGCCGGTGCGGCCGTGATCGTGGGCGTCTCCGCGATCCGGCGGGCCCGGCGCACCGGACTGGGAGGACTGCCCGCCCGTCCGGCCGGGGCACTTGCCGAGCGGTGAGCCGAGCCCGCGTCCGGATCGCGGAGGCGGGTCTCCTAGGCTGCACGGGTGCGCAGGCAGGCGAAGCTGATCGTGGTCGTGGCGTTCGCGGGCTTCGCGAGCATCTACCTGGTGGCCGGGTCGCCGCTCGCGCTGGCCGTGTTCGGGGTGCAGGTCGTCTTCGCCGGGCGCCGTTCGTGGTGGCTGGTCGCACTCCAGGCCGCCCTGGCATACGCCTCGGTGCTGGTGTACGGCTCCTCCGTCGGCATCCTCGGCTTCGTCGGCGGGGCGTTGCTGCTGACCCCGCTGTGGCCGCTGGCCGTGGCGGTGGTGGCCAGCGCCGCCCTGCTCGGCCCCGCCGACCCCGTGATCAGCATGGTCCTGATCTCACTGGTCGTCTACGGCCTGACCAGGATGATCGACCGGATCGAGGAGGTGAACGCGGCCAGGCTGTCGCTGGCGGTGACCGCGGCGGCCGAGGAACGGCTGCGCATCGCCGCCGAGCTGAGCGCGGGCCTGGGCGGGGCGCTGGCCACGATCGCCGACGGCGCGCGTACGGGGACGCCCGACGTTGAGACGGCGCGCCGATCCCTGGCCGAGGCCAGGGCCGCCGCGGCCGGTTACCGGGCCATGTCCTTGGCCCCCGAGATCACCACAGCCAAGGCGATGCTGACCGCCGCGGGCGTCACCGTGAACGTGCGCGTGGGGCACGGCGAGCCGCTCGGCCCGGCGGGCGCGCTCCTGGCGGCGGTGCTCAGGGAGACCGTGACAGAGATCGTCCGGCGGCGCACCGCCACCACCTGCCTCATCGAGACCCTCACCGAAGGCGACACGGTACGGCTGCGCGTCTCCAACGACGGCGCGCGCACGGCCGGCGACGAGAACCTGGGCGACCTGCCGGCCCAGGTCGAGGCGGCGGGCGGCACGCTCATGGTCGAGCTCGCCGGGGACGCCTCGATGACCGTGGAGGCCACGCTGCCCACCACGCGCCCGCCCGCCCAGCCCGCTCGCGACAGCGCGCTGTCGATGGCGTTGCTGGCGGCCGTGCTGGTGGGGTTCTCGGTGAAGGCGCTCCTGATGGTCGGCTCGCTGTGGCCGGCGGCCCTGCTGGCCGTCATCGTCTTCATGCAGCTCCGATCGGTCGAGGGGCGGCATCCGGTGGCACTGTCGATCATGGCGGTGCTGACGTTCGCCCCGATCCCGCTGTTCGGGCAGGCGTGGCTGGGAGTGGCGGGGTTCCTGGCAGGGCCGATCCTGCTGGCCTTCTCGTGGCCTGTCGCGCTGCCGCTGGTCGCGGGCGTCGTCTCGGTCGTCGCGGCCGCCGGCGTGCTGCTCGGCATGCCGGTCCCGCTGACCGTGAACTACGCGATCAGCACGCTGGTCACCGGCGTGGTCGTGTACGGGCTCCTCAGGCTGGCCCAGCTCGCCAGAGAGCTGCGCGAGTCGAGGGACGGCCTGGCCCGCGCGGCCGTCGTCGAGGAACGCCTGCGTGCCGCCCGCGATCTGCACGACCTCCTCGGCCACACCTTGGCGGCCATCCTGCTCAAGTGCGAGCTCGCCCGCAGGCTCGACGCCGAGCGGGCACGCAAGGAGCTCGACGACGTGCTGACGATGACCGAGCGGGCGATGGAAGACCTGCGAACGGTGTCGGGCGAGCGCGGGGAGCTGTCACTGGCCGCGGAGGCCGAGTCGGCGCGATCGCTGCTGGCGGCCGCGGGCATCGAGGTCGTGCTCGACCTCGGCCATGGCAGGCTCGGCAGCGAGGTGGACACCACGCTCGGCATCGTGCTCAGGGAGGCTGTCACCAACGTCCTGCGGCACAGTTCGGCCGGCCGGTGCACGATCACGACGTCCGCACGGGACGGCACCGTGCGGCTGGTCGTGCGCAACGACGGGGTGCGGGCCACGCTGGGACGCCGCGGCTCGGCCGGGATCGGCAACCTCACCACCCGGCTGGCGGCGCTCGACGGGCGGCTGGACGTCAGCCGCGAGCACGACTGGTTCGAGCTGGCCGCCACGGTTCCGACGCAGGCCTGGGTCCCGGCCTAGATCCAGCCCGCTTCTGCGGCGATGCGTACGGCGTCGGTGCGGTTGCGGGCGTTCAGCTTGGTGACGATCGCGGTGATGTAGTTGCGGACGGTCCCGGCGCTCAGGAAGAGCCGGTCGGCGATCTCCGTGGCCTCGGCGCCCGCCGCGACCAGCCGCAGGACGTCGGCCTCGCGCGGGGTGAGCGGGTTGTCGGCCAGGTTCCACGCGGTGATGGCGAGCGAGGGGTCGAGCACGCGTTCTCCCCTGGCCACCTTCCTGATCGCGGCCGTCAGCTCGTCCGGTGAGGCGGTCTTCAGCATGAACCCGTCCACCTGGGAGTCGAGCGCGCGGCGGAGGTGGCCCGGCTTGCCGTGGCCGGTGAGCATGAGCGTGCGGCAGCCGGGCAGTCTCGAGCGCAGCTCGCCGGCGGCGGCGAGGCCGTCGATCGTGCCGGGCATGTCGATGTCCAGGACGGCCACGTCCGGCCGGTGGACGAGGGCGGCCGAGACCGCCGCGTCCCCCGACTCGACCGCCTCGACGACCTCGATGTCGGGCTCGAGGGTGAGCAGGGTCACGAGGGCTTCCCTGATCACGTGCTGGTCCTCCGCCAGGATCATACGAATCACCTGACCATTATGTCCGGATCATGATGATGTCATGGCGGAGTGGTGAGCGGCTCTCTGGTGGGTGAAAGCGCAGATCAGCAGGCTAGAGCCCATGACAGACGCAGTGCGGTTGGATGCGGTGAGCAAGGTGTACGGCAGGGGGCAGGGCGCGGTGGCGGCCCTGCGTGAGGTGTCGGTCGGCATCCCCCGGGGGACCTTCACCGCTGTCATGGGCCCCTCGGGCTCGGGCAAGAGCACGTTCCTGCATTGTGCGGCCGGTCTCGACGTTCCCAGCTCGGGATCGGTACGGCTGGGCGGCACCGACCTGGCGGGCATGGACGAGAACGCGCTGACCCTGCTCAGGCGGCACCGCATCGGCTTCGTGTTCCAGGCCTTCAACCTGGTCTCCGCGCTGACCGTGACGGAGAACATCACGCTGCCGCTCGAACTGGCCGGCGCCCGGGTCGACCGGGCCTGGCTGGACGAGGTCGTGCACAGGGTGGGCCTCGGCGGGCGTACAGATCACCGCCCGGCCCAGCTCTCCGGCGGCCAGCAGCAGCGCGTGGCGATCGCCAGGGCGCTGGTGACCAGGCCGGAGGTGGTGTTCGGTGACGAGCCGACCGGCGCGCTGGACACCATGACCGCCCGCGACGTGCTGACCCTGCTGAAGGAGGCGGTCTACGCGCTCGGCCAGACCGTGGTGATGGTCACCCACGACCCGATGGCCGCCGCGTACGCCGGCACCGTGTTGTTCCTGGCGGACGGCCAGATCGTGGACACGATGACGGCTCCGACCGCCGAGAAGGTGGCCGAGCGCATGACCAGGCTCGGAGCGTGGAAGCGATGATCTCTTTCGCGTTGAAGACGCTCAGGCACCGCAAGGCCGGATTCGCCGGCGCGTTCGTGGCCCTGCTTTGTGCCGCCGCGCTGGTGACGGCGTGCGGGATGCTGCTGGAGACGGGCCTGCGCGGCGGGGTGATGCCCGAGAGGTACGCGGGCGCCCCGATGATCGTGGCCGGCGACCAGTACGTCAGGCAGGCCAAGGAGAGCGGGAAACAGAAGGCCAAGCTCCTGTCCGAGCGCAGGTGGATCCCCTCCTCCATCGCGGAGCGGATCGCGCGCACTCCCGGCGTCACGAAGGTGGTCACCGAGGTGAGCTTCCCCTACGCCGGGTTCACCGCACACGGCTGGGAGTCCGCCGCACTCACCCCCTTCAAGCTCGCCGAGGGACGCGCCCCGAGGGCTGCGGACGAGGTGGTCGTCGACGCCCGTCACGCGGATCGGCAGATCCCCGGCTACCGCGTGGTCGGGGTGACCGAGCAGGCGCTGCCCAGCCAGGACACGATCTTCTTCACCACCGGCGAGGCCCGCCGCCTGGCCGGGAGAGATGGTCTCGTGACGGCGATCGGTGTCTGGCCGAGGGTCGACGTCACCGTCCAGGGCGCGGTCGTCTACACCGGTGACGAGCGCGGCGCGGTCGAGTTCCCGGATGCGGAGAACTCCCGCGTCATGCTCATCAGCCTGGGCGGCGCGCTCGGCGGCACCTCGCTGCTGGTGGCGATCCTCGTCGTGGTGGGCACGTTCGCCCTGTCCATGCAGCAGCGCCGGCGTGAGATCGCCATGCTGCGCGCGGTCGGCGCCACGCCACGGCAGGCCAGGAAGCTCATCGGCGGCGAGGCCCTGCTCATCGGCCTGGTCGCCGGGCCGCTCGGCGCCGGCGCCGGGATCCTGCTGGGGCTCTGGCTGCGGACCAGGTTCGTCGCGCTGGGCGCCATGCCCGCCAACCTGCGGCTGGTCGTCAGCCCGTTCCCCGCGATCGTCGCGGCGGTGACCACTCTCGTGGCCGCGTGGGTGGCGGCGCGTGTCTCCGCCCGCCGTACCGCGAGGATCAGGCCGGTGGAGGCGCTGGGCGAGACGGCGCTGTCGGCGGGCGGCCTGCCACCGGTCCGGTTGATCGCCGGGCTGATCGCCCTCGCCGGTGGCGTGGCGCTGACGATCGTGTTGTCCTCCCTGTCCACCGAGGCGGCCTCCAGCCCCGTCACCATGCTCACCGCGCTGGTGTGGACGACGGCGGTCGCCCTGCTCGGGCCGTCGATCGCGCGGGCGGCGACGGCGCTGCCATTGCGGGCGCCCGGCGTCGTGGGATACCTGGCACGGAAGAGTCTGCGCGCCGGCACCGGGCGGCTGGCCTCGGTGATCACCCCGTTGACCCTGATGACGGCGATGACGTGCACGATCCTGTTCGTGCAGACCACCATGGGGCACGCCGCCCGGAGCGAGCTGAACGCGGGCGTCAGAGCCGACTACGTGCTCGGCCCGGGCGCGTCCGCGGACGCGGCACGCAAGGTGCCCGGCGTGCGTACCGCCACCGAGGTGCTGCGCACTTCGGTCCGGATCGACCTCGAGAAGTACGCGGTCCAGGCCGTCACGCCCGACGGGCTGGGCCGGACGATGGATCTGGGCGTGGTGGCGGGCTCGCTGGACGGGTTCGGCGACATGTCGGCGGCGATCAGCCGGACGGCCGCCGAACGTCTGGACGCCGGTCTCGGCGACCAGGTTCGGCTGGTGCTCGGCGACGGCACCCCCGCCACGGTGCGGATCGCCGCGATCTACGCCCGGGGCCTCGGCTTCGGCGACCTGACCCTCTCCTACCGCCTCGTCGCGGGCCACGTCGACGACCCCCGGGGCACCGTCCTGGTCGCCGGAGGAGACCGCGAGGCTCTTGGCAGGCTGCCCGGCGTGACCGTGCTCGACCAGGCCCAGGCGGCGGAGGCGGGCACGCCCAACGCGGCGGTGACCTACGTCGCGATGGGCCTGATCATCGCCTTTTGCGCGATCGCCGTGGTGAACACGCTGGCCATGTCCACGCTGGCCAGGTCCCGCGAGCTCGCCCTGCTGCGTGTCGTGGGCACCACGCGGCGGCAGGTGGCGCGGATGTTGCGAACGGAGACGCTGACGGCGACCGTCCTCGCCGTGGTCGCCGGCACGGCGATCTCGCTGGTGACACTGGTGGCCTTCAGCAAGGGGATGACGGGGTCGGCGCTGCCGTACGCGCCGCCGGTCACCTACCTCGCGGTGGTCGTCGCCGTGGCGGGGCTGGCGCTGACGGCCACGGCGATCCCGGCCAGGTTCCTGCTGCGTCCCCGACCGGCCGACGCGCTCGGCGCACGCGAGTGACGATGCCGAATCAGGCGAATGTCCAGCGAGGTGTAAGCATTCCACTCCAAACTGGAGGGAATACGTCTATGCCACGGGGTGGACATGCGCCGAATGCTGATCGCGCTGGGCCTTGGCCTCGTGCTCGCGCCCGCGACGGCCGCGGCCGCTGCACCGTCCTACACGCTGCCCAAGACGGTCGTCACCACCACCGTGAACGGCGACGGCACGGTGAAGGTGGTCGAGGACCACACGTTCCGGTTCTCGGAGGCCGGTCACGGGGCCTACGTCGACATTCCGCGCCTGGGCGGGACCGAGGTGGAGAACGTCACGGTCGGCGAAGGGAAGGCCCTCTACCGTGCCGAGGGGACGCCGGAGCTGAACGTGGCGCGCCCGGAGGAGACGTTCGCGGAGGGCGACTGCACGGACGGGCCGCATCGGGTGGTCTGGTACTTCTCCGCCGAACCCGGGACCACGCACACGTTCCGGCTGGCGTACACCCTCAAGGGCGCGGTCACGGCGTACGAGAAGCACACCTTCCTGCACCTCCCGCTCTGGGGCAGCGGCTGGAAGCGCGAGCTGGGCGAGCTGCGGGTCTCGGTACGGCTGCCGCGAGCCGCCAAGGGCGGGCACCAGCAGTACCGGGCGTACGGGCGCTCGGACAGCGGCTTCAAACCCGCCCTCTCCAAGGACAAGCGGACCGTCACCGGCACCGCCCGGGACGTGGCCGCCGGGCATCCCGTCTCGCTCGACCTGGCCTTTCCCACCGCCCAGCTGACCGACGTGACCCCCAAGAAGGGGACCGGCGCGGCCAGGCTGGCAAAGCTCGAGAAGAGCGTGCCCGAGGCGGCCACGACCTCCCAGTGCGTGCTGGACTCCGTGGAGGAGGATCACGTGCCGCCTGAGACCTTCTCCGACACCGGCTCCTCGTCCACGGGGTTCGGCGGCTTCTTCATAGGCCTCGTGGTCGTGGTGGGCCTGATCTTCTTCGTGGGGTCCCTGATACGCAGGGCCGGGGCGGCTGGAGGGTGGACTTACGGGACGTCACGCCCGCGTAACCATTACCGGCACACGCACCATTCTCATACTTGGAGCAGCGGGAGCTCGAGCAGCGGTTTCAGCGGCTCCAGTGACTCCGGCAGCTCCGGCAGCTCCGACTCCGGTGGCTCGGGTAGCTCCGGCAGCAGCTCCAGTGACGGCGGCGGAGGAGCCTGGTGAGCCGTTAATTCAGTTGCGCCGGGTTTCGGATGGCTCGTACTGTTACGGACATGCGCCTTTACCTGTAATTCGCACTCAGCAGCGATACCGCATCAGTCCACCCAGACGCGGCAGCTGTGCATGTCGAGCGGCCTCCACGAGCCGCGTCGCGAGTTACGTAGAGGAGCTTCCTTATGCGAGTTCGTTCCGGCAAGAAGAAGAATCGGCCCGAGTTGCCCGCGCCACGGCAAATGCCCAGGATGCCGCAACGCCCGGTCGCGCCACCCAGGCGCATCCCGTCCAAGGGCCGCTGAGACAACTACCCGGGATGGTAGTTAGCGAGCGCCGCCTCCACCGTACGCCAGGAGGCGGCGCTCGCCCTTTTCACCGATATGCCCAGGCGCTGAGCTTCGCGGGGTTGCGCATGGCTGGCCGTCGTCGCCGACTTCGCCCGCGCCAAGTTCGTCCTGGCCAACTCCGCAGAGCTCGACATCCCCCAGTCGTGGCTCCCCACGCTGGGCGCGCTCAAGGCCGCCGGCGCGGCGGGTCTGCTGCTGGGGCTCCTCGGCGTGCCCGCCATCGGGCTCATGGCGGCCACCGGCCTCGTGCTGTACTTCGCCGGCGCCGTCATCGTCCACGTCTGGGCGCACGCCTACGTCAAGATCGCCATCCCGGGGCTCTTCCTGGCGCTCGCGGCCGCCGCATTGGCCCTCACATTGACTCACTGACGGCCGCCGCCTTTTTGCTTTCTTTGATCGGCCATCGGGCAGAGCTGAACTCATTTCCGAGGGCCGTTGCTATCGTCGAGTGGGTCATGCTCATGAGAATGGCGGAGGACACGTTGCGGGCATTCGTACGGATTGTTGTGGCAGTCGTGGTCGGGGGCAGCGCGCTGCTGGGCGCGACCGCCGCGTCAGCCTCCGCGCCGCTGCCGCCGGAGAATTCCCTGCTGTCCCGCCTGTTCGGCGCCGACCTCGGCACCGTGCTCGGGACACTCCCCAGTGTTTTCTGCGGAAATCGCCTGTTCAACTACAACTCGCCGTCGACCGATTCGCCGACGACGTGTGTCAATGGCCCCGTGAATTCCGGAAACTCCACGAACAGCGGTAATTACCATAGCGAGGGAGATCCCATCAACAGTGGTAACTTCGCGAACACCAATGGCTCGACAGGCAGCGGCAACACCGGCAGTGGCGGCAACTTCGCCAACGGGGACCAGTCCATTTCTCCGGATTGGTGACGGGGCATGAGGGCTTTGCCGCGGAGGGCCGGAGCGGTCGTGGCGGGTCTCGGGCTGATGGTGGCTACGGCCGCGATGTCGATGCCGCCGGCCGAACCCGCCGTGCCGGCCGAGGTCCCCGCTTTCTGGCCGCGATTCCCCAAGGGCAGCGGCAACGCGCGGAAAAGCGGCAACTACTGGAGCAGGGGCCGCCAGGTGAACAGCGGCAACTTCTCGGTCGCGAACGCCTCCCCGAAGAGCAACAACGTCTACAGCGGATCCAACTACGCCAACGGCCCCCAGTGCTTCATCGAGCGCAAGGCCGTCGTCAAGCGACGGGGCTGTTGACCGATCCCGTGGAGGGCCCGCCCGTGCGGTCCCGCGCCCGAGCGCTCGGCGACGCCCTGGTCAAGGGCGGCACATGAGGCGAAGCCGGGCCCACGAGTTGTTGTCATAGCCCTTGGGATTCCACAGCGCCGCGGGAGATTCCGGTTGCAGGGCGCCGGTGGAGTCCCAGGCGCGGGCGGTCACCACCGTCTCGCCGGGGGACAGCTCGATGGTGGTGCGCCAGTGCTGCCACGCCCACGGGCTCCGGGGCTCGTCGAGTTCGGCCTGGATCCAGGTGCGGCCGTCGTCAACGGAGACGTCGAGCCGGGCAACGGTGCGGTCGTCGCCGGCGAAGGCGTAGCCGGTGACCTCCACCGGGCCGGGGGGCAGGGGAGTGGCGCCGTCTGGTCGCAGGATGTCGCAGTTCAGAGCGACCGGTCCCAGAGAGATGCCGTCGCCCGGGCGGGCCCGATGAGGGTCGGCCTCGGCGGGGAGGATCTGATAGTCCACGGCCTGGAAATAGTTGGCGGACGGCTCGCTCAGAGCGGTGATCTGCTGGAGCCATTTGACGCTCCGGGCGCCGATCCAGCCGGGCACGACGGCGCGCAACGGAGCACCGTGGACTCGTGGCAGGGGCCGGCCGTTCATGCCCCAAGCGAGCAGGACCTCGCCTGACAGGGCCTTGGCCACCGGAATCGAACCGCCGAAGGGCTGGGGCGGTTCGGCGGCTTGGGACACGTCCGCGGCGGCGAAGGCTATATGCGCGGCTTCGGACAGTAGCCCGGCCTCGGCGAGAACGTCGGCCAGCCGTACACCGCTCCACACCGCGGTGGCGGTCGCGCACGGGCCCCATGGATTCTCCCCAGGGATGTTGCGAACCTCCATCAGCCCGGCGCGCCGGTTACCCGCGCATTGCAGCGTCGCCGTGACGTCACATTGCTCGAACCTGTCGTGCAGTTCGCGCAGGGACAGCTTCAACGGCCGCTCAACCAGCCCGCCGACCTCCAGCCGCCAGGTGTCCGCGTCGAGCTCAGGAATGGGGCCGTGGTTGCGGCTGTAGAAACTCTCGAACGAAGTGATCGGATTACCGGCCAAGGCCTGCCGAGGTGGCTCCGCGTTGTACGGCTCCCGGCTGTGCACGATCATGTCGCTTCTTTTGCCCCACGGTTTCATGGGGACGATGTACCCGGTGCCCCTTCTCAGCCGCCGTTCATGTTCTACCCAGGTTTCCAAAAGACAGCTCGGTCAGGATCGCAGCAAGCAAGAACGTCGAGGGACGGTTCAGAGTGAAATCAACGAGATTCAAGGTGGCCCTGGTCGCGCTGGCCGCGTGTGCTTCGCTCGCGGCGTGCGGATCGAGCTCCGGCGACACCTCCGCGGCATCGACCACAGCCCCCGCGAGCAGCGCCGCAAGCAAGACCGGGAAGGTGTCGGCCAACACAGCCGGCGAGAGCGAGATCGCGGCGGCGCTCCAGGCCGCGGGCGTCGACAACGCCGAGCGGTGGGCCCGCGAGGTGACGGAGTATCGCCCGTACGCCGCCGACGACCCGAACCTCACCTCGCTGCGGGACAATCTCGCCAAATACAACCCCGGCCAGGAGACCGTCGACAAGATCGTCTCCGCGCTGGTCCCGTGAACCGGACACTCGTCCGGCGTGCTCTGCTGGCGCTGACGGCGATCGGCGTCCTCGGCGCCGCCTTCGAGCTCGCCACGGAGCAGCACTGGAAGAGCATCGAGCAACTGATTCCCTGGGGCGCCCTCGCGCTCCTCGGGATCGCGGTGCTCCTCATGCTCGTCAAGGACTCGCCCCGGCTGGTCGCCGCCGTCCGGCTGATCGCGCTGGCCGTCCTGGTCGCATCGGCGTTCGGCGTCTACGCGCACATCGCGGCGAATTACGATGCGGGTCCGCTCGACCAGCGCTACGCGGCGACGTGGGATGCCCTGCCGACCCTCACACGCTGGTGGTACGCGCTGACCAAGGCTGTGGGGCCGGCACCGCCGCTCGCCCCCGGCATGCTCGGCCAGTCGGCCCTCATGCTGCTGCTCGCCACCCTCATCGGGCGCGGGCCCACTCCAACTGACGCCCCCGAAGTACTGCGCCTGGAGGTCCCCGGCTCCCGATGACACCCGGCCGGGCAGTTCCGCCTCACACCAGTGGCAGGCTGCGGTCCAGGCCGGTGATGCGCAGCAGCTTGGACATGGATGGGCGGGGCGCGGCCAGGGCCAGGGTGATGCCCATCAACCGGGCGCGTTGCTGGATGCCGACCATGACGCCCAGACCGGAGGCATCGCAGAAGGACACCGCGGACAGGTCGAGGATGAGCATGCTCCTGCTGGACTTCAGGATGCTCAGCAGGCGCGAGCGCAGCGCCGGGCTGGTGAAGATGTCGATCTCGCCGGACAGGCGGACGGTGGTCGGCGCCGATAGGTCGGCCCTGCCGAGTGGGAAGGTGTCGGTGCAGGTCATGCGATGCTCCGACGGGTGAAGGGATTCGGCTTGACCCATCCGGTGCGGGCGGGACACGTCCTGATCGATGACTTGTCCGCCCTCGTTCTCCCAGCCGGCGAAGGCGTCGTCCTCCGGCGCGCCGGAGGCCGGCTCGGCAGGCAGGCACCTACCGTGCGAGCGCGCCGCCTGGCCGGAACCGGTGCCGGGCGGAACGACCATCAGCGTGACGGGTTCGGCCCCCGCGAAGGTCAGGACGATCAGGTGCGGATCGGCTCCGCGCAAGCAGTCCACCCCGACCTCGCGGCCACGGGCGGGGATACGGTACGGGATGCTGTCCCAGAGATCGGCATGCAGGCCGATGCGTAGCGTGATCTGGTCCAGCCGCTGGTCGACCGCGGCAATGAGGCCGGGCAGTTCGGCGGCGGCGTCGCGAGAGTACGGCCACCACACTCCGTCCCTGCTGCCATGCCGGTCGGGGACGGGATCCAGCCAGAGCCGAACCGCGGAGTCGATGGCGGGGGTTGCACCGACGGCGCTCAGCGGTGG
This sequence comes from Nonomuraea sp. NPDC049784, assembly GCF_040659615.1. Taxonomy (NCBI): domain Bacteria; kingdom Bacillati; phylum Actinomycetota; class Actinomycetes; order Streptosporangiales; family Streptosporangiaceae; genus Nonomuraea; species Nonomuraea sp. NPDC049784. The sequence continues at coordinate 27,093 of NZ_JBFAMX010000009.1, read as the reverse complement.
CGCGGGGTGCGTGAGAAATGCCATGATCGTTGGCCTGTCCGGGCCCCTTCATAGGGCCGATTGTCGATCGCCGGGGGCGACGCCGACCTGAATGCCAACGCTCGGAAAGTCCTCGGTAATTTCAGGTTAACCCCGCATTTTGGAATAACCCCATTTGGAGAGTAAAATTCAGTCATGATTTTCGAAATCATCCAAATTTAGTAAACGGCGTGCATCGAAGTGGCATTCACCAAAGAGGCCGCCCGCATCCCCGGAGCGTTCACGGTAGATCCGGGGTGTGAAGATCGTCGTGACACCAAAAGCGGTCGCGATGCACTCGCGGCCGCCGCCATGATGTCCCGATGGACAAGGCGACCACTTACGATGACGCCCTCGGCGACCTCTTCGCCAAGAATGCAGAGACGAGCCCCCACAACGCCTACACCGACAGGCCCGCGATGCTTAAGCTCGCGGGCGATGTCTCCGGGGCCAGAATCCTGGATGTCGGCTGTGGAGCGGGCCACTATGCGGCCGAGCTGTCGGCCCGCGGCGCCCAGGTGGTCGGAGTCGAGGGCAGTGCCACACTGCTGCGCCACGCACGAGCACGCCTGAACGGCGACGCAGAACTACTTCTCCATGACCTGGAGGAGCCACTCGATTTCGCTGCTGACGCATCGTTCGACGGGGTGGTCTGCGCCCTCGTGTTCCACCACGTCAGGAACCGTGCGCGGCTCCTGGACGAACTGCGTCGCGTCCTGCGGCCAGGTGGATGGCTCCTGATATCGGTCACCCATCCCACAGCCGACTGGCATCACTTCGGCGGCTCGTACTTCAGCCACGACTGGAGCGACCTGGCCGTCGCGGACGGCAAGTTCTCGATCCACTACCAGCGCATGCCGTTGGAGACGTTCCTGGGTGAGCTGTTGGCCGCAGGTTTCGTGCTGGAAAAGCTGATCGAACCGCGCCCCACGGCCGGCCTTCGCGAGATCGACGAAGCGCGCTACGACAAGCTCCACCGAGCGCCGTCCTTCCTCGCCGTAAAGCTGCAACGTCCTTGATCACAACCTAGAAGCCGACGCAACTTGGAGGTCGCGGCCGAGGAAGGCCAGGAGCCGCCGGTGGGCGGGGGCGTCGGCGGGCGCTTCGATCTCGGGGCCGAACATGCCGGGGCGCCGGAAGGGCGTGAAGTCCATGCCGCGCATGATCGCGAGGAGTTCTTCGCACGCCGCCTCGTCGGCGAGCGCTTCCTGGTCGGTGGCGATGGCCAGGTCGGTGCCGTGTACGAGGAGCTCGGTGAGGTGGATCAGCGCGGCCATCGAGCCGGGGACGGCACCGAACCCCAGTCGCACGGTGGTGTCGAGGGCGTCAGGGCGATGCCATGCCGCCCGGTCGAGGTCGGCCGCGGTGGCATAGGCGCCCTGTGGGTCGGTGCCGAGCCAGTCGGAGTCGTGGTCGGCTCCGGCGTCGGTTCCGGTGAGTTCGGCGGCGAAGATCCGCATGCCGCCGACCAGATGGTTGAGCTCCGCACGTACGTCCCACTCCGGGCAAGGCGTGGAGGTCCCGAGCTGGTCCTCGGTGAGGCCCTTGACGATGGCGGTCGTCATGGTGATGGCCCGGTCGATCTGGTCGATCACGCTGGTCATGTCGTTTCTCCAACCGTTCTTCTCAGGCCGCTAAAAGCAGTCGATGCCTGCGTTGGAAGGACTGTAGAACGCCACTTCGCACAAACGCAAGTCTGGGCTGCGTTAAGGTGATGGGCATGGTGGAACAGCAGCGCGTCCGCCGGCTCCAGCGAGCCGTCCCCGTCCGCCACCACCACGGCCAAGCACAAGAAGACCGTCGCGCCCAAGAAGACGACGCGGACCCCACCGATCACCCCCAAGACCACACGCCCGCGCCCTACCCCCACCCCCTCGCCGTCGCAGGAGCGCACCACCATCCGGCCCACGCCCACGCGGTCGCCGACGAAGAAGCCGGCCACCACGCGCCCGTCGCCCACCGCGAGCAAGACCAAGGCCGCCTCGTTCAGCCTCGCCTACGTACGGGTCGCCGGCGCTTCGAAGATCAACGACGCGGGCGTCACCTGTTACTCGGGCTCGGTGAGCTTCGGCGTCGGCCTGGACGCGTCTGAAATGGGAGCCCCCGTTCTCCTACCAGTGGCTCGTCGACGGCCAGGTGATCGAGAGCGGCTCCAGGCGGATACCGTCCTACGGCCGAAGCGACTATTTCGGCTCGAAGAAGCAGGTCAGCCCTGACCTCGGGTCCAAGCACACGGTGGTCTTCCAGCTCACCTCGCCGGTGCGGAAGTCGAAGTCGACCACGTGGACCATGTGCTGACCTTCCTCCACGGCGTTGTCAGCCGGACCACGCTCCCCATGAGGACTTGGTCACGGTCCCAGATCCGGCCGGCGGCCCAGGCATACTCCCAAGCCTGGCTGGAATCTACGAGCCGGCGACGTTTGCCATGCTCGGAATCTGTTTGTCGTGACTCGCCCATGGTTTACGGGATGAAACCGTACGACATTCTGGGGGGAAACGTAGTCCGGGCCTGCACCCTGGTGGGTGCAGGCCCGGACTAGTGACACGCGTCGAGTCAGGCGGCGACGATGTTCTCCGCCTGCGGGCCCTTCTGGCCCTGGACGATGTCGAAGGACACCTTCTGGCCCTCGGTCAGCTCACGGTAGCCGCCGTTGGACACGATGTTGGAGTAGTGCGCGAAGACGTCGGCGCCGCCGCCGTCCTGCGCGATGAAGCCGAAGCCCTTTTCAGAGTTGAACCACTTCACGGTTCCGGTTGCCATGTCGATCTCCTTCAGATAAGTGCTGAATCCCGAGGAATTCACGTCGCGCGGATTCTGTGTCGCCGCGATGAGCCCATCCGGAAATGACCGGCAAACGAAACGCGCCCGAAGATCATACTCTGCGGGCGCGCACAAAGTCCTTATGGGTACCACAACTACAACGCAGGACAGTCTAGCACGCACTTCTGGTGCATCGCGCTAAGGCGTTTCCCGCTTTATCGCCGCCTCTGATGAGGTTTGCCCGGAATGACTGTTTCTTATCGCGACGGCTCCCAGCAGAGCTCGTCTGTCCCTGTGGGGACCTCGCCTGGGGGTGTCAGGCGCAGGTGGTGGCGGCGGGCTTGCCGTGGAAGCGGTCGGCGGTCCAGGTGAGGATGTCGGGCATGGCGCCGTCGTCGATGCCGGTGACCTGGCCGGGGTAGGTGTCGTGGGCCAGACCCGGGTAGGTCCGGTAGTCCACGCGGGAGCCGGTATCGCACAGCGACGCGGCCACCTGGTCGGTCATTGCCTTGGTGACGAGGGTGTCGGCATCGCCCTGCAGCAGGAGCAGCGGTCCGGCGACCGGCCGTCGCCCGGTGGCGTTGCCGGTGAGGTAGCGGGCGAAGCGCGGCTCGGTCAAGTAACCAGGCTGGACCAGGTCGGGCCCGGTCAGATCGTTGTAGACGGCGCCGATCACGCCCAGGCAGTCGGTCCGGATGACGTCCAGGCGCTGCCGGGCCTGCGGGGTCAGGATCCCCTCCAGAGACAGACCGGGATCGGCGGTCTTGGCTCCGGTGGCGATCAGGGGGACGAATCCGCCGAGTCCGGGCTGGGTGGCGGCGTGCTCGACGATCTGGGCGAGGTCCGCGGCCGGTGAGGTGACCACGGCGCCGAGGTAGCCGGGTTCGGGCCGGCGGAGCTGACGTTCGGCGACGCTGAGCGCGGCGGCGCCGCCCTGGGAGTGGCCCCACAGCACCCAGCGCTGCGACAGTCCCGGTACGGCCTGGCGGGCGGAGCGGAGCGCGTAGATCACGTCGTTGGCGGCGGCGGTCTTGTCGCCGAGCGCGTGGCGCCCGTCGGTGCCCAGCCCGGCGTAGTCGGGGGCGACGACGGCGTACCCGCTGTCGAGGAAGCGCGCCATCTGGTCGCCGTGGTAGAGGTCGCGCATCAGGGAGGGGGCGCAGTCGCGGCCGGCGCCGCTTGCGCCATGCGCGTCGACGACCACGGGCCAGCCGCCTTTCGGCGCGACGCCCTCGGGGACCAGCACCACTCCGGAGGCGGCGACGTCCCGGCCGTCGCCGGTGCGGGAGTGGTAGAGCACGCGGATGGCCGGTAACGGCCGGGTGGCCGTGACGTGGTCGGTCGTGGCCTGCTTGCGGATGAGGGTGCCCGCCGACGCCCATCGCAGCGGGTCGGGGGCGTCGTAGAAGGCGGTACGGGGCAGCGCGTTGGCCTGCTGCTGCTGGCGGGCCGCCTGGCACCACGCATCACATGGGTAGGCGTCGGCGTGGCCGGGCACCGCCCCGGCCGTGATCATCGCGCCGGCGGCGAGCACGGCTGCGGCAGCCGTACGGAAGAGCTTCATCATCGGTCTTTCGTCAGAATGGATCAGATGTGGAGAGGACGGGACAGCGCTGCACGGCGTGACACCTTCGTCCTCGCGAGTTCAACGGGAGGGCCGGCCCTGCACCCGCTCGCCCACGGCGCCGTAGACGAAGCCACTCGTGTCGGCGAGGAACGCGGTGGGGAAGCCGAGGTCGATGGCGCTCGCCTCGTCCAGACGACACAGCGCCTCGGCCGGCAGCGTCAGGTCGATTGCGGCGAGGTTGCCGACGAGCTGATCGAGGGTGCGCGCGCCCAGGATCGGGTGGATCCACGCATGGTGGGCCCGGGTCCAGGCGATCGCGACCTGGGAGGAAGTGACGCCCAGCTCGTCGGCCACGGAGTCGACCTCGCGCGCGATGCTCAATTCGCGCTCGTCGGCCCCGGCGCCGCGCGAGGTGCCGGTGTGCCCGTCACGGGTGAGCTTGCCTGACAGAACGCCCCCGGCCAGTGCGACCAGGCCGCCACTGACAGTTCCAGCGCCGCGGCCATCGGCAGCAGCTCGCGCTCGATGTCCCGCTTGATCAGGCTGTACGGCACCTGCAGTCCGGCGAACGAGCTCCATCCGCGGAACTCGGCGATCGTGTTCGCCCGCGCGACCAGCCAGGCGGGCGCGTCGGAGATGCCGATGTACAGCACCTTGCCCGCGTGGACCAGATCGTCCAGCGCACGCATGGTCTCCTCGATCGGCGTGTGCGGATCCCAGATGTGCACCCACAGCAGGTCGATGTAGTCGGTGCCGAGCCTGCGCAGGCTCGCCTCGACGGACCGGGTCAGATTCTTGCGGTGGTTGCCCGCCGCGTTCGGGTCCGTGCCGTCCATCGACAGTGTGTACTTGGTGGCCAGCACGAACCTGTCACGCTCGGCGCCCAGCAGTTCGCCGACGAACTTCTCGCTGGAGCCGTCGGTGTACTTGTTGGCAGTGTCGATCACATTGCCGCCGGCCTCGGCGTAGGCAGCGAACATCTTGCGGCACTCGGCGAGGTCGGCGCCCCAGCCCCACTCCTCGCCGAAGGTCATCGCACCGAGAAAGGCCTCGGAAACCCGCAATCCCGTACGGCCGAGCAGTCTGTAACGCATGGTCTCTCCTCAGAGGGTGGCGTGCAGGTGACGGGCGACGTTGTCCACAGAGTCGGTGACCGTGGGCTCGGTGTCGTAGAAGTCGAACTGGCTGCGCTCCTCCAGCCAGACCAGCTCCCTGGCTCCGGTCAGCCGGTCGGCGAAGCGGCGCGCGCCCACCGGGATCCCCGCGCTCTCGCTGTGCACGATGAGCACGGGAGCAGTGATGCGGTCCGCGGAGGGCTGCGGTTCGAAGGTCAGCCACTCGGCCCAGGCCATGGTCGCCCACCGGTTCCCCCACTGCGGGACGGCGCCCCGGGCGGGGTCCAGGTAGTAGGCGTAGGGGCCGAACATCGCGGCGGTGGAGTCGGTTTCACTGACCCCGGGTACGTACTCGACCTGGCCGGTCTCCTCATAGTGAGCGCGGGCCCGCTGCCCTTCCGCCAAGCGCGCGGCGAAGGCCTCCTCGCCACCCAGGGCGAGCCGCATCAGCTCGCCGTCCTGCAGGCCGGGTGCGACCAGCGCCAGCGAGGCGATGCGGTTGTCGTTCGCGGCGGCCGCCGCGGCGAACGCGCCACCGGCGCAGATGCCCAGCGCGCCGATCCTGGCCGGGGACACTCGGTCCAGACCGGACAGGAAGGTCACCGCGTGGCCGAGGTCCCTGACCTTCAGCGAAGGGGACTCCACGTCACGCGGCTCGCCGTCCGACTCGCCGTACCCGGTGAAGTCGAAGGCCAGCGCGGCGAAACCGCGCTCGGCCAGGCGCCGCGCGTACAGCCCTGCCATCTGCTCCTTGACCGTGGTCCACGCCCCGGCCACCACGACCGCGGGCAGGGCGCGGTCAGCCGTGGCGGGCAGGTGCAGATGCCCGGCGAGGGTGACGCCGTGGGCGTCGAAGGTCACCTTCTCAACAACAGTCTCTGTCATACGGACGACATTGACGGACCCTGACTGCCAACCGACTGCCACGCGACCGTCAGAGCATCGCCCGCACGTCCTCCGCCTCGGGAACGTCGAGCCGCTCGAAGATCTCCAACGCCTCCCGCAGACGTGCTCGGCCGCTCTCCTCCTGCCCCAGCTGCGACAGCGCCTTACCGAGCGTGGTCAGAGCCCGGCCCTGTTCCCAGACGGCGTCGATCGCGACGTTCACTGCCACGGCTTCCTCCGCCCGTGCCCTGGCCTGGTCGAACAGACCCGCCGCCAGATGGCATTCGGCCAGCCGGAACAGGGCGCCGCCCTCCATCAGGCGGTCACCGGCGGTCCGGTGCCGCGTCAGCGAGTCCGCCCAGGCCTCGACCGCCTCCTCGCACCTGCCGACCCCGTGAAGCACGATGCCGAGGTCGTACAGCCGGGTGCCGAGGTCCCGTGAGCGCCCCGTCTCCCGCACCAGGTCCACAGCCTGCTGGGCCAGCTCGACAGCCTCATCTTGCCTGCCCAGCGACAGACAGGCACGGGACATGACCCCCAGCGCCGCCCCCACTCCTGCCAGGTCGCCCAGCTCGCGATGGACGGGGATCGCCTCAGCGAGATGACCCATGGCGTCCTCGTAGTCACGCCGGAGCATCGCCGCGGTGCCGAGTATCTGCAGGTTCTCCACCACGATCACAGGGTCGTCCATCGCACGACCCAGCGCGAGGGCTGCCGTGCTCTCCTCGACTCCCTCCTTGATCGACCGCTGGTAGATGAGCATCGCCGCCACCGCCGTACGGGCCAGCCCGTGGCCACGCTGGTCGCCGCGCTCGGCCGAAGCCCGCGCGATCGCCTGAGCGATCTGCCTGATCTGCTCCCACCGCAGATGAACCCGTGCCACGTACAGCAGCACATACAGCAGGTCCGCCACGGCCGGGTCGGACGCGGCCTGCAGGGTCGTGTGGAAGAGATTGCCGACCTCGCCGTCAAGCCAGTCCTCCACCGCCGGCTGGCCGGCGAAGACCAGACCGGGCGAGGCGGTGGGCATCTGCCTCGCGGTCGAAAGCGAGTCCGGTTCCAGCAGCGACTGCGCGTTTCTGGCGGTGGCGAGGTAGAGGTCGACCAGCCGGTGCAACGCGGCGTCCCGGTCCTGCTCGGGAAGGCCGCGGGCGTACAGCTTGAGCAGGTCGTGGTAGCGGTACCGGCCCGGCGCGGGCGCCTCCAGCAGGCCCGCGTCCGCCAGCGACTCACACAGGTCTTCCGCCTGCCAGTCCGGAAGTTCCAGTACGGCTGCCGCCGCGGCCACCGAGAAGTCGTCGCCGTCCGGTACGGCCAGCAGCCGGAACGCCCTGGCCTGGCCGACGTCCAGCTGGCCGTACCCCAGCGAAAAGGTGGCCTCCACCGCCAGGTCGCCTGTGCTCAGCTCCGCTAATCGACGGCGCTGGTCGGCGAGCCGGGTGACCAGCGAGGCGATGGTCCACCCCGGCCGGGCAGCCAGTCTGGAGGCCGCGATGCGGACCGCGAGCGGCAGGCGGGCACAGGCGGCGACCACTTGCTCGGCGGCCTGGCGTTCGGCGGCGACGCGGGCGGTCCCGACGATGCGGGTGAACAGCTCCAGCGCCTCATCGGCCGTGAGCGCCTCCAGACCGATCACCCGGTCAGCGTTGAGACCTATCAGCCTGGCCCGGCTGGTGATGACAACGCCGCTGGAGGTCGCCCCCGGCAGCAGCGGGCGAACCTGGGCGGCGTCGGCGGCGTTGTCCAGGACGACCAGCATCCGCAGGTTCGCCAGCGTGGTGCGGTACAGCGCAGCCCGCTCTTCCAAGTCCTCGGGGATGGCGTCACCGGAGACGCCCAGCGCACGCAGGAACGCCGCGAGCACGGCCTCCGGCGCCAGCGGAGCCGCCTCGGCGCCGCGCAGGTCCACATACAACTGCCCGTCGGGGTAGCGGTCGCGGACCAGGTGGGCCACATGGACGGCCAGCGCGGTCTTGCCGACGCCGCCGATCCCCGACACCGAGGAGATCACCAAGCTCGTGCCCTGGTGGAGCAGGCCGGTCAGTTCCCCGACCAGGGCCTGTCGTCCGGTGAAATCGGCGACGTCGGCGGGAAGCTGGGCGGGAGCCGTACGGGCGGGGGCCTGAACAGGAGCGGCCAGGGCCGGGTCGGCGCGCAGCATCGCCTGGTGGAGGGTGGCGAGCTCCGGGCCGGGGTCGACGCCGAGCTCATCAGCGAGCAACCTACGCGTGTCGGCGTATATCGCCAGCGCCTCGGCCTGGCGCCCGGACCGGTAGAGCGCGAGCATCAACAGCCCCCGCAGGCGCTCTCGCAGCGGGAACTCCTCGCACAACGAGGTCAGCTCCGCGACCAGCTCATGATGACGGCCGAGCTCCAGTTCCAGCTCCAGCCGTTGTTCCACTGCCAGCAGGCGCCGTTCCGCCAGCCGTGTCCGATGAGCCTCGATCGCCGGGCCCGGCAGTCCCTGCAACGGCACACCCGACCACAGCGCCAGCGCCTCGGACAGCAGGTCCCTGGAACGGCCCAGCTCTCCAGCGGCACGGGCCTTGTCGGCCGCCTCCAACCGCTCCTCGAACACGGCGGCGTCCAATCCGCCCGGCGGCAGCGCCAGTGCGTAGCCTCCGGGGACCGTGGTCAGCACCTTCCAGGGAGGTCCATCCGGCTCCAGGACCGGCCGCAACCGCGAGACCAGAATCCGCACCGCGTGCATCGGCCGCGCGGGCGGCGCCTGGCCCCACAACCCGTCCACAATCGCGTCATCGGACAGCGCCCGGCCCTGCTGCAGCAGTAACAGTGCCAGCAACGACTGCCGCTGCGGACGACCGAGACCGAGCAGCTCGCCGCCTCGCCGACCCCGCAACGGCCCTAACACCGTGAACCGCAAGTCGATCGTCATGGGACCTCCTTCGCAGGGACATTAGGGCATGAAACTAGCGCCGTATTGCTCGGGTCCAGGTATGTCTTGTATGTGCAGTAATTTCAGCTCATACTGAAATATATAGATGATCCTTGGAGGGGTGCGTGAGATGACAGATGACCGGGAGCGGATCCTGGACTGGGTCGAGCGGGCCGCGATGTTCTGCACGGACGAATACGCCGTGCCGCCTATCGCCGGCCGGGTGCTCGCCTGGTTGATGATCTGCGACCCGCCGGAGCAGTCCGCGGGCCAGATCGCCGAGGCCATCGGGGCAAGCAGGGCGTCGCTGGCGACGAACATACGCCTGCTCACCGATGCTGGGTTCGTGCGCCGTCGCACGCGGCCGGGCCAGAAGACCAACTACTACCGGGTGGACGACGACGCCTGGGAACGGGTCGTCCGGCGCCGGGTCGCCGGCCTGGCCGCCTTCCGCGAGATCACAGCGGCCGGCATGGAGCTGACCGGGCCGGACGCCGGCCGAACACGGCGGCTGCGTGTGGCGCACAACGTCTTCGACTGGATGGACAAGGCCTTCGCAGGCATGCCCGGGCCGTCGTCAGAGGAGGACACCGATGGATCGTGAGCAAGGTCGTTCCGCGATCGTGGCGGGGGCCGGGATCGGTGGACTGGCCGCGGCCATCGGCCTGCTGCGCGCCGGCTGGACGGTGACCGTGCTGGAGCGGGCCCCGCAACTGCGGGAGGCCGGCGCGGGCTGGTCGTTCGCGCCGAACGCGCTGCGGGCGGCCGACGCATTGGGCGTCGGAGCGGAGTTCCGGGCCTGTTCGGTGCCCACCGAGGCGGGCGCCACGATGAGGCTGCCGGGCGGCGAGTACCTGATGCGTTTCCAGCCGGGCGCCGATGTGCCACTGCTCGCCAATCACCGAGCCGACCTGCAGCGCGTGCTGGCCCGGCATGTGCCGGCCGACCGGATCCGCGCCGGAGCCGAGGTCACCGGCGTCCACCAGGACGGCGACGGCGTCACCGTCACCTGCCGCGATGGCACCGAGATGACGGCCGGCCTGCTGGTCGGAGCCGACGGCCTGCACAGCACGGTACGCCGCCGCGTCTGGCCCGACACGCCCGAGCCCGTCTTCCAGCGCATCCTGTGCTGGCGAGGGGTGACCAAGCCCGGCTCGGCCTGGCCGGTGAGCGGATTCCAGACCTGGGGACGCGGCGCCCGGTTCGGCGCGCATCCGCTGACCGGCGAGCGGGTGTTCTGGTTTCTCACCGTCCGCCAGGAGCAGCCGGGCGCGCGCTTCGCCGACGATCTCGAGGAGGTACGGGCCAGGACGCGCGGCTGGCACGACCCGATCCCGGCCCTGCTGGCCGCCACACCGCACGAGGCGGTCCTGCGTCACGACATCTACGACCTGGACCCGCTGCCCTCCTACGTCCAGGGACGGGTCGTCCTGCTCGGCGACGCCGCCCACGCGATGACACCCTTCCTGGCCCAAGGCGCCTGCCAGGCCCTCGAGGACGCGGCCGTACTGGCGGCCGAAGCGGCCGGCCCCGTCCCGGAGTCCCTGGCCCGCTACGACCGTCTCCGCCGCCCCCGAACCCAGCAGGTGCAGCGCATGGCCAGGACCGATCCCAGGCTCAGCCTCTCCACCACCCCGGCCACGTACCGGCTCATGACGGCGATGACCCGCCTGGCCTCCTCGGGCGTGGCCCGCCGTAAGAGCGCCAGGCTCTGGGACTGGACCCCTCCTCTCGTTCACACAGGGAAGTGACACGGTGCTCGTCGTGGGCGCCGGAGGCGAACCGAAACGGCTGGAGCTCCTGCCCTACGACGAGCGCGGCCTGTCGGTCGAGCCCGGGCTCGGCCGCGCAAAGGGCCTACGCCCCGAATTCCACTCTCACTGAGCCTCGATCTTCCGGCATCCGCCGCTCGCGATCCGGCACGGCGAAATCCGATCACGGCCGATCGGCATCGAGTGCGCGGAGGGCGGCAGCGACGCCGTCGGCGTTGAGCCGCTCCAGGCAGTCCGTGACCAGCTCGCGGAAGACCCGGTGCTCCCGGAGGTCGGCGCCGAAGATCTCCTCGATCGCCAGCAGGCGGTTCACGGTCGCCGCGGCGGAGGCCGTTCCGTCTCCGCGCAGGCGGTCGGCCAGCGGGTCGTCCAGCTCGCGTGACGTGGTGACGTGCCGCATCCACCCGGCCACGGCCAGCGCGATCCACCGGGGTTCGTGCCCGCCGGCCAGCCGGTCGCGTGCCGGGTCCAGCAGGCGCTGCGGCAGCTTCTGCGAGCCGTCCACCGCGATCTGCGCGACGCGGTGCCGCAGGCCGGGGTTGGCGAACCTGGCCAGCAGTGACTCCTTGTACCCCGCGAGGTCGAACCCGTCCAGCCCGTCCAAGGTGGGCGAGAGGTCGTCGTCCATCAGCCGGCGGAGGAACCCGGCGAACGCGGGATCGCCCACGGCCTCGGACACGTGCGCCGCCCCCGACAGGTAGGCGATGGCCGAATGGCTGCCGTTGAGCAGGCGCAGCTTCATGCGCTCGTACGGCCGGACGTCACCCACCAGGAGCGCGCCCGCCTTGTCCCAGGCCGGCCGGTCCCCGGCGAAGGAATCCTCGATCACCCACTGCGTGAACGGCTCGGTGACGACCGCGCCCAGGTCGGTCACGCCGAGCCTGGCGGCCATGTCGTCCAGGTCGGCCTGCGTGGTCGCGGGGACGATCCGGTCCACCATAGAAGCGGGGAACCGTACGTTCTCCTCGACCCATGCGAGCAGTGGCGGCTCGCACAGCTCTGTCACGAGCCCGGCGAGGGTGGCGCCGTTGCCGGGGAGGTTGTCGCAGGAGACGACGGTGAGCGGGCCCGCGTCCGCGGCGGCACGCGCGCGTAGCCCGGCGACGAGCCTCCCGATCGCGCCGGGCCGCGGGTCGCGGCGGTACGCCTTCTCCGTGATGGTCAGCGTGACGACCCCCGTCTCCGGCGCGGCCAGCCGTGCGGCGAGGTCGTCACCGGGGGCGAGCACGTCGCGCACTGATCCGACCACGCGGACCTCGTCGCCGGCGCGCACGCCGTACAGGCAGTCCTGGGGGCGGAGCCGGTCGGCCACGTCGGTGCTGCGCTGGCTGGCTCCGCAGATGCCCCAGCGGTCGTCGCCGGTCGCGGCCATGGCGCGCTCGGTGTAGACGGCCTGGTGGGCCCGGTGGAAGGCGCCGATGCCGAGGTGCACGACGCCGGTGAGGCGCGGCTCCGCGAGCGGGCGCGCGGCGGGCGCGACCCTGGACAGGGTGGCGCGGCTGAGTCTCACCAATTGTGCATGCTCCCGTCCGTCAGCCGGTTGACCGGCAGGTAGGCCGGCTCGTAGGGATAGCGGGCGGCGAGCTTCTCGTCGATGTCGACGCCGAGGCCGGGCTCCTCGCTCGGATGGAGGTAGCCGTCGGCGAAGTGGTAACCGTGCGGGAACATCTCGTCGGTGGCCTCGGTGTGCCGCATGTACTCCTGGATGCCGAAGTTGGGGACGGCGATGTCCAGGTGGAGCGCGGCCGACATGCAGACGGGGGAGAGGTCGGTGGCGCCGTGCGAGCCGGTGCGCACGTGGTGGAGCGCGGCGAGGTCGAAGATCCGCCGCAGGTGGGTGATCCCACCCGCGTGGACGACCGTGGCCCGGATGTAGTCGATGAGCTGCTCGCGGATCAGCTGCTCGCAGTCCCAGATCGAGTTGAACACCTCGCCGACCGCGATCGGTGCCGTGGTGTGCTGCCTGATCAGCCGGAACCCCTCCTGGAGCTCGGCGGGCACCGGATCCTCCAGCCAGAAGGGCGCGTACTCCTCCAGCCGCGAACCGAGCCGGCCGGCCTCGATCGGGGTCAGCCGGTGGTGGATGTCGTGCAGGATGTGCAGGTCGTAGCCGAAGCGGTCGCGTACGGCGGCGAACAGCTCGGGCACGACACGCAGGTAGCGCTCGGTCGACCAGGTGGCCTCGCTCGGCAGCTTGGCGTCGGCGGGCTCGTAGAACATCTTGTCGTTGCTGACGCCGTAGGTCGCGTCGAGACCGGGGACACCGCACTGCACGCGGACCGCGCGGTAGCCGAGATCGACATACTTCGCGACCTCGTCGAGCACCTCGGGAATCGTCTCGCCGTTGGCGTGGCCGTACACCGTGACGCCCTCGCGCGAGCGCCCGCCGAGCAGCTGGTAGACGGGCAGCCCGGCGACCTTGCCCTTGATGTCCCAAAGGGCGGTGTCGACGGCCGCGATCGCGGTCATCGTGACCGGGCCGCGCCGCCAGTACGCGCCGCGGTAGAGGTACTGCCAGGTGTCCTCGATGCGTGCGGGGTCGCGGCCGATGAGCAGCGGGCAGACGTGGTCACGCAGGTAGGACGCGACCGCGAGCTCTCTGCCGTTGAGCGTCGCGTCGCCGATGCCGGTGACGCCGTCCGAGGTCGTGATCTTCAGGGTGACGAAGTTCCGGCCCGGGCTGGTGACGATGACCTTGGCGTCGGTGATTCTCACTGGTAGGCCTCCAGGTCGGCGAAGAGCGTGCAGTCCGGGTGGGTACGCAGGACTGAGGCGGGGCAGCTCTCGGCGACCGGCCCGTCGAGCGCGGCGGCGAGCGCGGCCTTCTTGTTCGGGCCGGGCACGGTGGCGACCAGCGTGCGCCCGGCCATCAGCGTGGGAACGGTCAGCGTGATCGCCCGCTCGGGCACGTCCGCGAGCGTGGCGAAGCACCCGTCGCTGACCTGTTGCCGCCGGCAGGCGTCGTCGAGCTCGACGACCTTGACCGCGAGGGGATCGGCGAAGTCGGCCACCGGAGGATCGTTGAACGCCAGGTGGCCGTTGTCGCCGATGCCCAGGCAGACCAGGTCGATCGGGCCGCGGCCGAGGAGTTCGGCGTAGCGCGCGCTCTCCGTCTCCGGGTCGTCGCCCGGCTCGATCACGTGGACCGCGCCCGGCCGCACGGCGTCCCAGAGCTCGTGGTGGAGGAAGCGGCCGAACCGCTGCGGCGCGTCCGCGGGCAGGCCGATGTACTCGTCCATGTGGAAGACGACGACCCTGGACCAGTCGATCCCCTCGGCCGCGCGCAGGCCGGCCAGCGTCTCCCGCTGCGAGGGCGCGGCGGCGAAGACCACCCTGGCCTCGCCGCGGGTGTCGAGCGCCGTGCGCAACGCCGCCGCCGCGGCACGCGCCGCCGCGGCGCCGGACTCCGCCCTGTCGCTGAATATCCGGACATCGAGGCGTCCGGCGACCCGCTTGATCACGGGGTCCGTGTTCGTGGCCGTCACGGCCGGCCTCCCTGAGCGCCGAGTTCGAGGATCTGCATGAGGTTCCTGGAGATGTGGTACGGGTCCTTGACCGGCAGAGCGACGACTTCATCAAGCGGGGCCCCGGCCCGGTCCCTGATCTGGACCCACTCCTCGCCGTCCGCTCCGCCGGGGAACGTGCCGAGCGTGTAGTCCCAGATCCGGTCGAACCAGCCGGCCGCCTCCCGGTCGCCGTAGCGCACGGCCGCCAGCCGGGTGGTGTAGGCGGCTTCCGTGTGGACCCACCACAGCTTGGTCGACCAGGTCCGCCTGACGAGGTCTTCGTACGGCCCGCCGTACGGCCGGCCGGAGACGCCGACGTAGCGGAACAGGCCGCCGTGCTCGTCGTCCCACCCGGCCTCGCACAGCGCGGAGACACTGGCGACCAGGTCACCGTGGTCGCCGGTCTCGCCGAGCAACTCGCCTGCCTCCAGTGCCATCCAGATCCCCTCCAGCGCGTGGCCGGGGGTGCGGTGCCTGGCCAGGACCGTGTCCCGCATGCCGGGATCGGCCACGAAGGTCTCGGTGAACAGGCCGCTCTCCTCCCGATGCGCGACCATGGCCCGGCGCGCGGCACGCAGCTCGTCCGCGTAGGGGAGCGCGTCCGCGGACACCGCCTGGTGCGCGCGTACCTGGTCGAGCCTGGCGTTGAGGACGATCATGCGGGCGCCGAACCCCGAGCAGCCGGGCGGCAGCGGGTACGGCGGCGTCGGGGGATCACCCGCCTCCACGTCGTCCGCGATCCGCTGGACGATCACATCGATCGTGGGGAGGTACTCGGGCGAGCCGGTGTATCTGGTGAGCTCGGCGAGCCCCATGGCGACGAAGGCGTCGGCGAAGATGCTGCGCTCCGTGGGCAGCGGCCCGCCCTCCTCGTCCAGGACGTAGGCGCACTGGCCGTCAGGCCGGACGGCGTGGTCGAGGAGGAAGGACGCGCCGCGTTCCGCGTGCCGTACGAGCGTGGCGGAGTCGAAACGCCGCGAGAGCAGGTCGCGGTCGGCGAGCCGGGCGGCGCGGGCGAGCAGCCAGACGAAACGCCCCTGCGACCAGGTGAACTTGTTCGTGGACAGCCGGCGACGGCCGCGATTGTCGAAGCAGGTGAAGAACCCGCCGTGCTCGGTGTCGATGCCGTTGGCGAGCCAGAACGGGAGGATGACGTCTTCGAGTTGCCTGCGGGCGATCTGCTCGGGCTGCTCGGAACCCATGCCGTCCTTTCCATGGAGGACAATGAAAGCGATTGCATGGATTCTGGCTTCGCTAGAGTACTTCGGTCAAGCCAATGCTGAGGAGCGCGGTGTGAGCAAGCCGACGATCTACTCCATCGCCCAGCGGTGCGGCGTCTCCGCCGCGACCGTGTCGCGGGCCTTCAACCGCCCGGAGCTGGTCAGCGCGCCCGTCAGGGACCGGATCATGGCCGCCGCCCGCGAGCTCGGCTACCAGCCGAGCTCGGCCGCGCGCGGCCTGGTCACGGGCAGGGCCGAGATGATCGGGCTGGTCGTCTCCGACATCACCAACCCGTTCTTCCCGCTGCTCGTACGGGCGATCCAGCGTACGGCGGAGCGGATGGGGAGCTCGGTCATGCTGGTCGACGCGGAGGAGAGCGCGGCGGCGGAAGTGAGACACGTCGCCCAGCTCCGCAGCAGGGTGGACGGGGTGATCGTGGCCTCGCCGCGCTCGTCGTCGTCGGCTCTGCGCGAGGCCGCGAGGGGGCTTCCCTGCGTCCTGCTCAACCGCCCGCTGCGCGACCTCTCCTCGGTGATCTGCGACAACACCAGCGCGCTCTTCGACGCGGGCGAGCATCTCCACAAGCATGGGCACCGCTCGTTCGCGCTGCTCGCCGGGCCGAGCGCGTCGTGGGCCGCGGCCCGGCGCTCGCACGCGATCCGCAGGTGGGCGCGGGGCCGCGGGGTCGAGCTCGTGGAGCTCGGCCCGTTCCGCGCGACGTTCAAGGGCGGCAGGCAGGCCGGTGCCGCGCTGCTCGGGACCGACGCCACCGCCGCCTTCGCCTTCGACGACCTCACCGCGTGCGGGGTGCTCGCCGAGCTGGCCGGGCGCGGCGTCTCCGTGCCGGGGGAGCGCAGCGTCGTGGGCTGCGACGACGTGCTTCTCGCAAGGACCGTGACGCCGAGCCTGACCACGGTGACCGCGCCGATGGACGACCTCGGCGCCACTGCGGTCCAGGTCCTGACCAGGCAGATCGAGGCGCCGGGTGGCGCTCCGGAGCACATCAGGCTGCCCGGCGTCTTCGTCGCACGCGACTCCACGGGCCCACGAGCTGCCTCTTGACCGGGATTCGGTCATGGACTTAAATGCCTGCAATCGCTTTCATCGGTCACGAGGAGCCTGCAGGTGCAAAACGGACGGCACGCGTCGCTCATGCGGACGTACGCCGAGCAGGTCGCAGGCCTGATCGGCAGGATCGAGAACGAGGAGGCCGACGCCATCGGGGCGGCGGCGAAGCTCATCGCCGACCACATCGCCCGGCACGGGACGGACCGGCTGATCTACGTCTACGGCCCGGGAGGGCACTCGAACCTCGCCGCGCAGGAGGTGTTCTTCCGCGCCGGCGGCCTGGTCAACGTCAGCGCGATCCTCGACGAGGGCACGCTGCTGTCCGGCGGCGCGCTGCGCTCTATGGCGATCGAACGCACCCCCGGTTACGGCCGCGTCGTCATCGAGGACAACAGGCTCGGCGCGGGCGACCTGCTCATCCTGGTCAACGCCTACGGGATCAACGCCGCACTCATCGACGCCGCGCTGACCGCCCGGGAGCACGGCGTCACCGTCATCGGCGTCTCCTCCAGGGACCACGCCGACCGGACCGCGCCCGGCCACCCGGCCAGGCACCCCACCAAGCAGAACCTGCACGACCTCGTCGACCTGCACATCGACACGAAGGTGCCGATCGGCGACGCCGTACTCGAGATCGAGGGGGTCCCCGAGCGGGTCGGCGCGATCTCGACGTTCGCCAACGCCTACACGCTCAACTGCGTCATGGCCGCGGCGATCGCCGAGCTGGCCGAGCGCGGCACGGTTCCCGAGATCTGGCGCAGCGGGAACGCGCCGGGCGGCGACGAGCGCAACGGGCTCTTCCTCGACCGCTTCCGCGGGCGGGTCCGATGGCTGTGAACAGGCTGTTCGCCGGGGCCGCGGTCGCCGACATCACGCCGCCGGTCGGCGGCTCGCTCGCCGGTTACGCCGCCCGTACTTCCGCGTCCACCACAGTGCACGACCCGCTGCTGGCCACCGCTGTGGCGGTCTCGGACGGCGCGACCACGTCCATCGTGATCTCCGCCGACCTCATCGCGCTCGACCCGGACACCACCCGGCGGATCGCCCGTGACCTGCACGAGCGCACCGGGATCCCAGAGGAACGGGTGGCCGTGGCGGCGACGCACACGCACGCGGGGCCCGCGGTGACCAGGGGCGGCATCGGCGGCGTCGCCGACCCGCGATACGTCCAGGACGCCTGCTCGCAGATCGTCGGCGCCGGTGCCGCCGCGCTCGACGCGCTGGCGCCTGCCGTGCTCCGCCGCGGCTGCGGCACGCTCCACGGCGTCGCCCACAACCGGCGCGGCGGGACCCTCACCGACCCCGCGGTCCCGGTCGTACGGCTGGAGCGCGAGAACGGCGAGCCCATCGCCACCGTGTTCTCCCACGCCTGCCATCCGGTGACGCTCGGCCCCGACAACCTTCAGATCACCGCGGACTGGCCCGGCTACGCGCGGCGGCACCTGGAGTCCAGGATCGGCGGTGTGGCCGTGTTCCTCCAGGGCTGCTGCGGCCAGCTCAACACCGGGCACACCGCGCTCGACAGCCTGCGCGGCACCGAGCCACGCCCGGGCAGGACCTTCGAGGCCGCGGAGCGGACCGGGACCCTGGTGGGTGAGGCCGCGCTCGGTGCCGCCACGGAACCGGTCGCGGGGCCGGTGTCGGTGGCCGCCACGCGCGTCGAACTGCCGCTCGGCGACCCGCTCACGCCGGGCGAGCTGCGCGCGCTCGCGGACGAACCCGACGGGGTATGGGCGGGGTGGGCGCTGGCCCAACTGGCCGACCCCGGACCGGCGTCGGTCGAGGTCCAGGTCGCCGTGCACCGGTGGGGCGGCGTGCCGCTGGTGTTCCTTCCCTGCGAGCCCTTCGTCGAGTTCGCCGTGGAACTGCGTGCCGCGCTCGGCGATCCCGGGCTGCTCGTCGCCGGTTACACGGGCGGGGTGCCCGGCTACCTGCCCTATCCGGAGACACACTACGACGAGGGCGGCTACGAGATCTGCGAGGCCCATCGGGCCTACGGACTTCGTGCCGCGTTCACGCCCGACGCCGGCCGCCTGGTCATGGCCGCCGCCCAGGCACTCGCGGGGGAGGCGGTGTGACGGTCTTCGAGGGCAGGCTCGCGGACGGGCGTCCCGTACGGGTCGAGCTGGACGGGCCGCGGATCGCCGCGGTCACCGATATCCGTGACGCACCCGACGAGCTCATCCTCCCGGGCCTGGTGGACATCCAGGTCAACGGGTACGGCGGGCGTGACTTCAACGCGGACGACCTCTCGACCCGCGACGTAGTCGAGCTGGTACGCGAGCTGTGGAAACGCGGCACCACAACGTTGTGCCCCACGATCATCACGGCGCCGGAAGACAAGATCACCAGAAACCTGCGCGTGATCGCGGCGGCGCGACAGGCCGATCCGCTGGTCAGGCATGCCATACCCGCCCTGCACGTAGAGGGGCCCTACCTGGCGCCCGAGGACGGGCCGCGGGGCGCGCACGAAGCCGATCACCTGCGCGATCCCGACATCGCCGAGTTCGGGCGCTGGCAGGAGGCGAGCGGCGGGCTCGTGAAGATCGTCACGTTGGCTCCCGAGCGGGCGGGCGCCGTCGATTACATCGCCGAGCTCTCCCGGCGGAACGTCATCGCGTCCATCGGGCACACCGCGGCGGCGCCCGCCGACATCGAGTCGGCCGTGCGGGCGGGTGCGCGGCTCTCCACCCATCTGGGCAACGGCTCGCACGCGATGATCCGCAGGCATCCCAACTACATCTGGGCGCAGCTCGCCGACGACAGGCTCGCCGCGACGTTCATCGCGGACGGGCACCACCTGCCCGCCGACACGTTCACCGTGATGCTCCGTGCCAAGGGGACCGGCCGCGCGCTGCTGGTGAGCGACTCCGTCGCGCTGGCCGGCTGCGCTCCGGGCGACTACACGACCCCGGTCGGCGGCCGGATCACGGTGCGTGAGGACGGCCGGGTGACGCTGCCCGGCGGTGAGCTGCTCGCCGGTTCGGGGAGCTCGCTGATCGAGTGCCTCGCCTGGGTGGTCACGCGTACCGAGGTCGAGCTCGGCACCGCGGTGGGCCTGGCCGCGGCGAACCCTGCCCGGCTGCTCGGAACCGGCCGCGGCCGCGTCGAACCCGGCGCGCCCGCCGACCTGATCGTCACCACTCCCGACCTGTCTGTCCTGCACACCTTTGTGAACGGCGTTCCCGTCCACAGCGCCTGACCTGCACCGCTCCCCACCCCCCGACCTGGGAGATCTCATGGGTTTTCTCGACTGGCTAGTGATCTGCGGCTACTTCGTCGTGATGATCGCGATCGGCGTCTGGGCGAAGTCCCGCATCCGCGACGCCAAGGACTTCTTCACCGCCGGCGGCAAGATGCCCTGGTGGCTGTCCGGGATCTCCCACCACATGTCGGGCTACAGCTCGGCGGTCTTCGTCGGCTACGCGGCCATCGCCTACACCGCCGGTTTCACCCTGTACGTCTGGTGGGCGATCGGCATCACGTTCGCGATGCTGGTCGGGTCGTTCCTGTTCGCGCCGCGCTGGCCACGGCTGCGGCAGCGGCTCGGGATCATCTCGCCGCTGGAATATCTCGCGACCCGCTACAACGTGCCGGCGCAGCAGGTGCTCGCGTGGAGCGGCACCGCTCTCAAGGTCTTCGACGTCGGCGCCAAGTGGGCGGCGACCGCGCTGCTGCTCCAGGTGTTCGCGGGCGTGCCGATCGCCTGGGGCGTGCTGCTCACCGGAGGGGTCACGCTGATCTACTCGACGATCGGCGGGCTGTGGGCTGACGCGCTCACCGACCTCGGTCAGTTCATCATCCAGCTCGTCGCGGGGATCACGCTGTTCGTCGCGGTGCTCGCCAAGCTCGGTGGCCTGTCCGCGATCTGGACGCTGTGGGACCGGCTTCCCGAAGGACACGGCCAGCCGTTCAACGACAAGTACACAATGGGCTTCGTCCTGGTCTACCTGCTGATCAACACGCTTTCCTACAACGGCGGGACCTGGAACCTCGCCCAGCGTTTCATCGCGGCGCCGACCGGGGACTCGGCCCGCCGCGCCGCGCTGTTCTCCGCGGGCCTCTACCTCTTCTGGCCGCTCGTGCTGTTCTTCCCGATGTGGGCCGCGCCGGTCCTGCTCCCCAACCTGGCCGAGCCCGACCAGTCCTACGCGCTGCTGACCCAGCAGCTGCTGCCCGGCGGGCTCATCGGCCTCGTGCTCGCCGGGATGTTCGCGCACACGATGGCGATGACGTCTTCCGACGCCAACGCGATCTCCTCGGTGGTGGTCAGGGACATCATCCCCGCGGTCTGGAAGCGGGCACACCGGCTCTCGTCCAAGTCCGAGCTGCTGGCCGGCCGGGTCGCCACGTCCCTGTTCATCGCGCTGTCGATGGGCATCGCGCTCAGCGCGGACAACTTCGGCGGTGTGCTGGGCCTGCTCATCCTCTGGTTCGGCGCGCTGGTCGGTCCGATCGCCATCCCGATGCTGCTCGGCATGCTGCCGATGTTCCGCCGCTGCGGTCCCGCCGCCGCGATCGGATCCTGGGCGACCGGGCTCGTGGTCTTCGCGCTCCTGAAGTACGTCTTCCCCGGTCAGGGCCAGACCGTGGAGGTGGCCGCCCCGGTCCTGTCCGCGCTGGTGGTGTTCGTACTCATCGGCCTTGTCGCTCCGGCCCGCAACGCCGAGGCCGACGCGCTGGTCGACTCGCTGAACACCGAGCAGCCCGAGTTTCAGTCCTCGCCGTGATAGGCGCGTAGCTCGCGGCGCGCCTGGTGACGGCTGCGGCGGCGCTCTTCGCGCCGGAAGTGGTGCCACTCCCGGCCCCCACCGAGGCTGCCGCAACCGAACAGGTAGTGGTCGGTGGCGCCCCAGTAACAGCCGCTTGTGCGGTGGCTCATGGACGCGCTGTCGGCGGTGATCTCGTCAGACAGCGTGCACAGCCCGAAGCGATGATCATGTACGGGCAGACAGGTCATCATCGGCGCGTCAGCCATCCGCACCCACCAGGGCCGGGTCTTGTCGGTCTTGCTCATACGGTCACCTTTCGGCTCCGTGACGCCCCGGGCTGGGGCTGTCATGGGACCGGATGCACCGTGACCACCTCCGACTTCGCGCATGCCCGGCGATGTGGAACGCCGAGCGCTGGGTACGTATCCTACGGCCGGACGCACCGACCGCATGCTGATCTATGACGAAGCACATCTGCCGTCGGTGCCCAGTGAGTACGGCCATCACCGCAACGGTCATCGGCCGCACCATCTACGCCGCATGCGACGGGTTCAGCAGCGGTATCGGACGCCCAGATCCGCGACGTACGAGGAATGATCGATGAAGCGCTACATCCTGACCGGCACCCCTGGAGCCGGGAAGACCGCGATCCTCCGCTGGCTGGAGCGTGACGGCTACACCGTCGTCGAGGAGGCGGCCACAGATGTGATCGCCCTGCACCAGGCCCAGGGCGATCGCGAGCCGTGGACGAAGCCGTCCTTCGTGGAGGAGATCATCGCCTTGCAGCACCGACGGCAGGCACAGGCCGCGGCCCTTCCCGGCGAGGTACAGATCTACGATCGATCGCCGGTCTGCACCTACGCTCTGGCTACTTATGCCGGCCATCCCGTCTCTCCGGGCCTGTCCCGCGAATTGGAGCGCATCCAGGCCCGGCAGATCTACGAGAAGAAGGTCTTCTTCATTCAGAATCTCGGGTTCGTCGCTCAGACCGACGCGCGGCTGATCACCTTTGAGGAGTCGCTGCGATTCGAGCAGATCCACCAGGACGCCTACACCTCACTCGGCTACGAGTGCGTGCCGATTGCCCCGGGCATGCTGCCGGACCGGGTGGCAGCGGTCAAGAAGCAGCTCGAAGCCGCATCATGACAACGAACCGGGTCAGCCGCATGGCCGCGTGAAGGCGTCTATCCTGTCGTCGCCCAAGGGCTGGCGCTGCGGGTCAGCTGGGGCTCGGTGTGGACGATCCGGCTCCTCGTTCCAGCGGCAGTACAGGGATGCGCAGGGTGAGGGTACCGGTGGAGAAGCGGAATGTGACGTCGATCGGAGTGGCCCCGAGCGGGCGGTGGATGTCGATGAGTTCCAGGTGAGGGCGGTCGTGCCCCTCTTGGAGTGAGAGGGTGCCGCGAGCGGGGATCGTCACGTGGACGGGTTGCCGGGGAGCGGAGGGGCTTTCGCGATAGACGACCCTTTCCGCGTGCACGGTGCTGACGCCGTCGAGTTTCTGGGGTTTGTCGCTGTTGTTGACCAGGGTCAGGTACAGGCCCAGGTCGTCTCCTGCCTTCTGCTTGTCCATGGGCGGGGCCAGGATGTGGACGTGCAGCAGCCGCATCGCACCGACCTGCCCATCGACCAGGCCGTTACGGTTCCAGGTGGGTTGAGGCGCGACGGACTGCATCGGGGAGCCGCAGGCCGGGAGGAGCAGCAGCAGGCAAGCCGTCAGTAGCAAGGGAATCGCCGCGCGCCGCGCATCGACTCGAAGGTCCCAATATGCAGTCTTCATACCGCGCTCCCGGTGAGTTGAGTGCTGTGCTTCGTTGGGCGCGGTATACGCAGCACGAACCATGCGCCGCGGAGGCTGTCTTCCAAGGGCCGCACTTGGGAGCGCCGCCTGCAGAGGGTTGACCGCAAGCACGATGTACCCACCTGAGAGGGGGGCATGTCATTCCGCGCGCCAGTTCACACCGTGTCGAGAGCGAGCAGGGTGATCGTACGGTGTCGCCGTCGATCAGATCGCGCAACTCGGGATCCGGCAGTCGCCGCGACCACGCGGGCAGGGGAACGGTGTTGTCCGCCGGATGAATGCCACGCATGACGGGACACGATGATGTGCGCGCATCCGTTGATGGCGTTCAGCACAGCCTGCCGCAGTGTTCATAGGCACTTTCCGCGCGCGCCAGCGTGGACGCGGCCCGGACATATCGTTTCAGCGCGTTGATACTGACAGCTTGGACGGTTCGTCCGATGAGAATCCATAGGGCGTCTCTCGATCCCTGCTGGGGAAGGTAAGCGGGGACGCTAAAGAAATCTGCCGCTCGGACCGAGCAAAGCGGAAGCCAATATTACGCTAAAGGGGGAAATGGCGGAGAATGGAAGTATTGGCGGGGAACCAAAGTAGTCATGAGGAAACTCGGGCGTGGGGGCCGCAGGGTTGCGGTGGACCGGTCGGAAGGATTTGGCGAGCGGCTCCTGGGCCACCTGCTGGACCGGGCTCATACGATGCCGCCACAGCTGGTCGCTCCGCTGGTGGCGGAGGAGGTGCGCAGGATCGGCGGCTGGGACGTTTCGATTCTGCTCTTGGACTACGACCAGGTGATGTTGGTGCCACTGCCTGGGAGGGGGCTCACGGTTGGCGCTCCCATGCCGATCGAGGGAACGCTGGCAGGTGAGGCCTTTGTCCGTGAGACGCCGGTGGAACATCGCCAGGCCGACGGCATACAGATGTTCCTGCCGCTACTCGATGGCAGCGACGAGGTCGGGGTGATGGCCCTCACCCTCGACAGCGTCGATGACGATGACCGCCGGTTGCTGCGGCGGCTCGCCGGCCTGGTCGCCGACATGCTCGTCACCAAGAACAGTTACACAGACCAGTTCTTCCAGGCACGCCGCCGCAAACCGATGAGCGTGGCCGCGGAGATCCAGTGGTCGCTGATGCCTCCACTGGCCATGACCACTCCGCAGGTCGCGGTTGCCGGAATCATGGAGCCCGCCTACGACGTCGCCGGCGACAGCATGGACTACGCAATCAACGACAACATCCTGCACATGGCCGTCATCGACGCGATGGGCCACGGCCTGAACGCCGCCGTGCTGGCGACTGTCGCCATCGGCGCCTACCGGCACGCCAGGCGCGCCAACGTCGGACTCGCCGAACTGTACGCGTTCATGGACTCCGCCATCGATGAACAGTTCGGCCCCGACCAGTTCGTCACGGCGCAGATGATGCGTCTGGACATCGGCTCGGGCCACTTGCAGTGGGTCAACGCCGGGCACCCGGCGCCCATGCTGATCCGCGGCAACCGGGTCATCCAGGCCTTGGAGGGCCCCGGAACCCTGCCGGTCGGCTTCGGTGGCGCCACCCCATTGATCAACACCCAGCAGCTCCGGCGCGGAGATCGGGTGCTGTTCTACACCGATGGCCTCATCGAGGAGCACAAGGCCGGTGGTGAGCAGTTCGGTGAAGAACGTTTGATCAGCTCCATCGAGCACGTCGGGCCCCTTACCGGGAGCGTTCAGGAGATGGTACGAGCCCTTTCCCACACGCTGATGCGAGAGAGGGAAGGGACGACAACCGACGACGCGAGCATCTTCCTGGTCGAATGGTGTGGAGGCACTGCCGATCATCTCACCAACTTGGATTTCTGACCCTCATGCGCTGGATGTACTCCCGGCGAGAACCACGCGATAGCTGTGAGCCGATCTCCACCGGTGATGAGGCTGCGCGTCTGCCAGCTCGCCGGCCACGTTGACTGACAGTGATCGAGCGAGCTCGTCGCGCGTGGATGACCAGAGGTGGAAGAGGCCTATGACGAGCTCGGATCGGACGAGTCACTACGATGGCGTATCGACAAGGGCTCGTGCACGCGCATCTGGGCTGGATGTTTATCGACGACCCGACCTCGACCACGCGTTATGCTCCTGATCTGCTCGCCGCCGACCTCCGCCCGCCACGGCCTCGACCGGCACCAGATCGACTCGGCGGCCGGCCTGATCCGCCTATTCGAGCGGCTCGTCTGGGCGAGCGACGTGCGCTGGCCCTCCTCGGACCGCGTCCGGCGACACCGCCGCGACGGCGTCCCCTAACGAGCCCGCACCCCGCCGGACGATGACCAGGGCAGGGGGCCGTTCGACAGCCCCTGCGATGCGTCCCTCCGCCGCGCGCCTCCGTAGATTCCCTCGAATGAGGTAACCTATGGCCACCGAGGACATTCCGTGCGTTGGCATCCAGGTCGGCGTCGCCCACGGCGAACCACGTTTCGGTCCTTCGAGGGCCCGGACAGGCCAGGCGATCATGAAGCCGACCCTTCTCTCTCGTCTCAAGCTCTTGAGTCCCGTCGCTTCCGCTCTTCCCGCCTGCGACTCCACGATCCGGCTCAGCCTGAGTCCCGCGCTCGACCGGCGAGCCACCGTGGACGGGGCCTGGTGGCCCCGCTCCAGCGACGCCGCCGCCGAGCTGCCCGGCCTCATCGCCGCCGTTGATCAGCGGCTCGGCCGGTCCACGATGCGCGTCAGCGTGTACAGGGACGCCTGGGTCCACATCCCGCGCCGTATCCCGGCGTGCGGGCGGCAGGTCAGAGTCGGCTGGTTCTGCCACGCCGACCCCCGCGTGGTCATCTTGACCCTCGCCGGCTCAGAGCAGATCGTCCTGCTGATCATCGAGCCGGACACGGCCCGCGGTCCCGCCGAGGCCACGCTCGAACTCGCTGCGCAGGACACGACGGGCTTCAGCCCTACGGAGATCCTCACCATCGCGCGCCTTCCCGCCGTCCCGTACACCCGGGAGAGCCCATGACCGATCGCGGAACCGTCCATCACACCGACCCGCCGACCGCCCCGGTGTGACCACGCGCCGCCTGCCGGCCGGATTGAGCAGTGCTGACACCGCCCCTTCTGGCGGCCCACCGCTCTCCCGCCGGCAGGCGCCTCATCCCTTCTCTTCTCCGATCGGAGACTTCATGAGCATCATCGACACCGCCCCGCCCGGCGGGGCAGGCTCAGCGGCCCCCACCACCGTCCACCTGGTGGGCGAGATCGACATCTTCACCAGCAAGGCCCTGCGCCGGCAGCTGCTGAACACGCTGCGCCACAGCACCAGCCCGCTCATCATCGACCTGTCACAGGTGCCCTTCTGCGATGTCGGCGGGCTGGCCGTGCTGGTCGGCATCCAGCGTCGCGCCCGTGCTCAGGGCATCACCCTCGCCTTGGCCGCGCCTCGTCCGGAGGTGTTCCGGCTGCTGCACGTAACCGGCCTGGACCGTGGTCTGCCCCTGGTGACCTGACCGCTCGCCTGGGGACGGCATCGGCGGACGGACCGCCGACATCGGCAGCCCGCATCGGCCCGATCTGCTCGCGGCGGACTCGCCGACGTGGACGGGGACGACCAGGTCTCAAGCGGGCGCCGCCACGCCCTGACGCAGGTCGCTGGGCGCGCTCTCGCCGGTGAAGACGAGTCTGAGGCCGTCCACGGTGACCTTGGCGATCTGGCCCGGCCGGAGTTCGCCGTACAGGATCTTCTCCGACAGCGAGTCCTCGAGCTCGCGCTGGATCGTACGGCGCAGCGGACGGGCGCCCATGA
>NZ_JBFAMX010000008.1:0-81468 GCF_040659615.1 Nonomuraea sp. NPDC049784 | reverse complement strand
CTCGGCTACGGGCTGATCGCCCTGATCAACACCCTCGCACCCACCACCCCGATGGGCGCCCCCGAGCTGCCCACGCCCTGGCTGTTGGGCGGGTTCACCGTCGGCCTGGCCGTCACCATGCTCGCCTCCTGGTTGCCGACCCGGCGTGTGGTCCGGGTGAGCCCGCTGGCGGCGCTGCGCCCGGATGCCGCGGTCGACATACACACGGCCACCGGCCGGGTACGGCTGGCGCTCGCTGCACTCCTCCTGGTCACCGGGCTGGCCCTGCTCGGGGTGGCGATGAGCCAGGACAGCACGGCGCTCTTGCTGGCCGGCGGAGGCTCGGTGTTCACCGGCGTACTCCTGTTCGGGCCGGTGCTCGTTCCCCGCCTGGTCCAGATCACCGGCGCGCTGCTCGGCCCCGCGGGGCGGCTGGCAACCAAGAACGCCGTGCGCAACCCCCGCCAGACCGCCACCACCACCGCCTCCCTGCTGGTCTGCGTCACCCTGACGACCGCCGTGCTCACCGGATCGGCCACGACACGTGCGGCCGTGGACGAGGAACGCGACAGGTCTCACCCCATCGATGCCGCGCTCACCTCGCCCGAGACGCCCGTCACCACCGACCTCCTCGACCAGGTACGCCGCACTCCCGGTGTGGAGCAGGCCATATCGGTGGAGGGCGCCATGGCTCAGGTGGCGGGGCTCGACGAACCGATCCTGGTCGTCACCGCGCCGGACGCGGAGCAGGTGGCCCGCGACGGCGGGGCGTTCGCCCAGGTAGAGCCAGGGATGATCAGCCTCGATCCGGCGGCCTTTCGCAAGGACCTGGGCATCCAGCTCGGTGACCAGGTCACGGTGCAGGCCGGCGACCGCCAAGACCAGCTGCAGGCCACCTTCCTGTCCGGCTGGGGCCAGACGGGCGGGGTCGCGCCCGAGACCCTGGCACAGCTCACCGACTCCCCCGAACCGCATGCCATCTGGATTCGCGCCGCCCCCGACGCCGACCCGATCCAGCTCGTCGACGATCTGGCCGGGCTGGCGGATGCGGCTGGCGCGGAGATCCACGACCAGCTGCAGGCCCGGGCGACGGAGGACCAACAGCTGGACATCCTCACCTGGTCGGTGCTCGGCCTGCTCGGAATCGCCGTGGTGATCGCCCTGATCGGGATCGCGAACACCCTGGGGCTGTCCGTACTCGAACGCGCTCGCGAACACGCGATGCTGCGCGCGCTCGGGCTCACCCGCAGGCAGCTGCGGCGGATGCTGGCGGCCGAGGCGGTGCTGCTGTCCGTGGTGGCCACCCTGCTCGGCACCGTGATCGGCGTTGGGTTCGCCTGGGCCGGCTACGAGACGGTCGTGAAGCGGGCTCTCAGCGACGCCACCATGCAAGTCCCCTGGCTGTCACTCGGCGTCGTCGTCCTCATCGCCGCCCTGGCCGGACTACTCGCCGCTGTTCTCCCGGCGCGCCGGGCCGCCCGGGTGACTTCGGCCGCAGGGCTATCCCTCGACTGACACCCTCGTCAATCGCTCCGGCGGTGTGCCCACGGTCACGGGACGGTCGCTCAGACCAGACCGTGTTCGTGGGCGAACACGACGATCTGTACCCGGTCGCGCAGCGCCAGCTTGCGCAGGATGGCGCCCACATGGGTTTTGACTGTGGACTCGCTGGCGAACACGGTGCCAGCGATCTCCGCGTTGGACAGACCGCGGGCCACGGCGGTGAACACCTCGCGTTCCTTGTCGGTGAGCCCGAGAAACGCCGCCGGCGGCGCTACCTCGACCTGGAACTGCCTGTCCAGCAAGGTGGCCAGGTCCTGCGGGGCGAGTACGGCGTTGCCGCCGTGCACGGTGCGGATCGCGTCGCGCAGCATCAGCGGCGTCGTGTCCTTGAGCAGGAAGCCGCTGGCACCGTGCCGGATCGCGGTGGCGGCCCGTTCGTCGAGGTTGAACGTGGTCAGCACGATCACGCGGACGGGCTTGGCCCGCCGGGCGACCCGCTCGGATGCGAAGATCTGCCGGGACGCCTCGACGCCGTCCATCTCCGGCATCCGGATGTCCATCAGGACGACGTCGGGCCGCAACTCTTCGACCAGGCGGACCGCCTCCATCCCGTTGCCTGCCCCGCCGATCACCCGCATGCCTTCCTGCGCGTCGACGATGACTCGTACTCCTTCGCGGAACAGCTCTTGATCGTCGACGAGCAGCATGGTGATCTCGTCGCTCATCACTCGCCGCCCCGCACCGGCAGGTATGCGGTGACGGTGAAGGTGGTGCCGGCGAGTTGCTCGCGGCGGCGCACGTCGAGGTGGCCGCCGATCGCTTCGAGCCGGCGCCGCATGCCGTCCAGGCCACGTCCGGCGCGGGTGCCGTCGTGACCGGAGGCCTCGTGACCGGACGCCTCGGTATCGGAGGCCTCGGTCATGTTGGTCACCTGGATGCGCAAGGTGTCCTCGACGCCGCCGGCCGGTTGCGCCGCCGGCCAGTGCCGCTCGGCCGTAATGGGCTGGTCTCGCCGGCCGTGCTTGATGGCGTTGGTGAGCATTTCCTGGAAAACCCGGTAGGCGACCGCCCCGGTTTCGCGTGGCAGCTGACGTGGGGTGCCCAACTCGGTCGCGATGATCTCGTGTCCGCTGCGGCGCACCCCGGCGATGAGAGTGTCGAACCGGCCCGCATCATCGCGCACCATGGTCGTGTCCTGGGTCGAGGAGAGCACCTGGCGTACATCCCGCAGGGACGAGCGCGCCGAGGTGGCGATCGTCTGCAGGGTCTTCTTCAGCTTCACGGTGTCGTCCAGGTACTGCCCCGACTCGGCCTGCGCCAGGATCACCGCCAGCGAATGGCCGACGACATCGTGGACGTCAAGGGCCAGGCTGGTCTGCTGATCGCGCAGATGCGCGATTTCACGGGCATGCTCGGTCTCGCGCCATGCCCCGGCGGCGGCCTCCTCCGCCGCCAGCATCGAGGCCCGCGAGGTGCTCGCCCGTTCGAGGAAACGCATCACCAGGCCGGCCGGCCAGGGAGCGGCGACGACCAACAACGAGATCAGCGACAGGGTCAGTTGCACAGTCGGCTCCTGGCGGATCATGTCGCCCAGCTTCGATCCGCCCAGCAGCAGATGGAGGCTGACAACCTGGCCGTCGTGCAGGACGAACGCCACGACCACGGCCAGCGGCACTGACAGCGCGCTTATCACCACGGTCGGCGGGCGGCCCCACCGCGCACCGCCGAAGAACACGGCGGTCAACGCGAACTCGATCAGCATGATCGGCACACCGATCACGTGGATCAGGCCCAGCCCCCATACCAGTCCGAGCGCCGCGCCCGGCGCGCGGCGGCACAAGCCCACCGCGAACGCGATGGCCAGCGCCTGCGCGAAGACTTCCGGACGGCCGTTCAGCATCGCCCACGTCGGCACGGCCTCGGTGGAGCCGATCGCGAGCACTATGAGCGCCGCGATTGCCTCGGGCAACCATGGGCGCCAGCCCGTTTCGCTCATACGGTCATCCAGGTGGGTTGGAGCATGTCACCGCAAGGGAACCATCCGTAGGGCCTGACCGGCAACGTGGTGATGATCGCCACGCGGATTGGACGGTACTTCTGAGAAGAGTAAACGAGCGATCAGGCGCAGATCCGTTCCGTAGAGAAGATCAGAACGGCAGTCACTGTGAAGGCGCTCCACCTCGGCCGAAAGCGGCTTTGCCCAGCGCTTGGACGGGTCTGAGATCAAGTAGGGCGCGGCCCGCCCGCCAGTCCTTCCGCACGGCCCTTCTCTTGGGCTTCTCGGGAGTCTCGCTTTACCTGCCAGGTCTGGGCGGCGCGCGATGGCCCTGGCAAAGCGGCCCATTTCGGCCACGGTGTTCGGCCGCTGATGTGCCGGGCGCGTGCCGAAGAGCATGTGACGAGCATGGACTCGGCCATCTTCGCCTGACAAGAGATGATCGAGAACCGAGAAAGCGCAGGTCGGATGGGGTGTGGAATGGTAGGGCGCCCGGGGCTCGAACCCGGAACCTACGGATTAAAAGTCCGCAGCTCTGCCAATTGAGCTAACGCCCCTCGCAACAGCAAGGGTACAGAGATTACCGCCCTGCCCGCGACGCCTGCATCACCGGTAAGCGGCCAGTCCCGTCAGCGCCTCCCCGAGCACCAGCGTGTGGATCTCTTGCGTCCCCTCGTACGTCAGCACCGACTCCAGATTGTTCATGTGCCTGATCACAGGGTACTCCAGCGTGATCCCGTTACCGCCCAAGATGGAGCGGGCCTGGCGGGCGATGTCCAGGGCGGCGCGTACGTTGGCCAGCTTGCCGAAGCTGATCTGCCGGGGCTCCAGCTGTCCCGCGTCCTTGAGCGCACCCAGATGCAGGGCGGTGAGCCCCGCCTGGGCGGTGCCGACGTACATCCAGGCGAGTTTCTCCTGCGTCAGCTGGAACGCGCCGATCGGCTTGTCGAACTGGACGCGGGTCTTCGCGTACTCCACCGCCGCCTCCAGGCAGGCGCGGGCGGCGCCCACGACGCCCCACACGATGCCGAAGCGAGCCTCCGAGAGGCAGGAGAGCGGGCCGCGGAGGCCGGCGACGCCCGGGAGGACGGCGGAGGCGGGCAGGCGGACGTCGTCGAAGTAGAGGGACGAGGTGACCGAGGCCCTTAGGGACAGTTTCTTGTGGATCTCAGGGGCGGAGAAGCCAGGGGTGGAGGTCGGTACGACGAAGCCGCGGATGCCTTCGTCGGTCTGTGCCCACACCACGGCCACGTCGGCGATGGAGCCGTTGGTGATCCACATCTTGGAGCCGTTCAGGACCCAGTCGGATCCGTCCTTCTTGGCATAAGTCCGCATATTTGCGGGGTCGGACCCGTGGTCCGGCTCCGTCAGCCCGAAGCAGCCGATCGCCGTCCCGGCGGCCATCCGGGGCAGCCACTCATCCTTCTGCTCATCCGAGCCATATCGCCAGATGGGGAACATGGCCAGCGAACCCTGGACGGAGACGAAGGAGCGCAGGCCCGAATCGCCGGCCTCCAGCTCGCGGCACGCCACCCCGTACGACACCGCGTCCGTCCCCGCGCAGCCGTACCCCTCCAGGTGCATGCCCAGCAGGCCGAGCGAGCCGAGCTCGGGCGCGAGCTCGCGGGCCGGGAAGACAGCCTTCTCGAACCAGTCGCCCACGTACGGCAGGATGCGGTCGGAAACGAACGACTTGACCGTGTCGCGGATCAGCCGCTGGTCGGCGTTGAGCTGGTCGTCCAGGCGAAGCAGGTCGTCCATCGCGGGTCCCTTCGTTACATAGGGGGCTACCAGGGTTCTACCAGGGGGAATCCTGATGTGCGAACACCGGGCACAAGGGCAGTCTTGAGGCATGAGCGAATACAACGTCAAGAAGCTGCGTCGGACTCACAAGGGCAGGATCGTCGCGGGCGTCTGCTCCGGCATCGGCGAGTACGTCGGGATCGACGCCAACCTGGTGCGCATCGCACTGGCCATCGCGACGCTCTTCGGCGGACTGGGCGTCGGCGTGTACGCGATCGGCTGGCTCCTCATGCCCGAGGAGGACAGCGACACCTCCATCGTGCAGGACCTGATCCACAAGCAGCAGGACCGCAGCAGAACGGACTGGAGCGGCGAGCACAAGCCGCAGCAGTGATCAGACCGTGGCGGGCACGCGTTCCCGGGCCTCGGTCCAGATCATGGCGAGCACGGCCGCGCAGATCACTCCGGTGATCCCGGCCAGCGCGACCACCGGCTCTGGACCGAGTCTCTCCGCCGCGAACCCACCGGCCAAGATCCCGATCCCCTGTACGGCCATCAGCCCCGACTGCACGAGGCCGAACGCCTGGGCGCGACGTTCGGCCGGAACATGCTGGACGAAGGCGGCATTGGCCGCGAGCTGGTACGCCCCGCCGATCCCCGACAGAACCCACGCGGCGAGCACCACGGCCAGCGGCGGCCGGAGCGCCGTCACGATCAGGGGCGCGCAGCTCAGCATGGCCATCCACCCCATAAGCCGCAACCTCTGCTGCGGCCCTACGAACCTGCTGAAAAGGAACGCCCCCACCACCGTTCCGGTCGGCATCGCCGCCATCAGCAACCCAGTGATCACGGGGACCGGCAGCGTCCCCGTGGCGAGTTTGGCCGCGTACGGCACCGCGATGCCCTCAGGCAGGATGTAGAAGCCGCACAACCACGCGAACAGGACAAGCGTCCGCAGCTGCCGCGATCCGAAGACGAGCCGGGCTCCCGCCGCGGTCATGGTCCACATGGACGGTTTCGTGTCGTCGCGGTTGGCGGCGGGGCGGCGCCGTACCCCGGAGATCAGGATCAGCGCGGAGCCGAGGAACGTCGCGGCGTCCAGAGCGAGCGCCCGGTAGGGGCCTATGGTCGCGATGACCGCTCCGCCCGCCGCGAAACCGAGCATCTGTACGGCCTGGTTCGTCATGTTCTGGAGGGCCGAGCCGATGACGTACTGGTCGCCTTCGAGCACTTCGGGCAGCAGCGCGGCCCGCGCGGCCGAGAACGGCGCACTGAGCAGCACCACCAGGAACACCAGCGCGCACAGCGCCCAGAACGGCATGCCGGGAACCGCCATCACGCCCACCAGCACGGCCCTGATCAGGTCGCAGATGAGCATGACGCCCCTGCGCGCGAACCGGTCCGCCAGCCCGGCCAGCAGCGGCCCTCCCACGATCGGCGGGAGGTACGTCAGCGCGTACACCGCGGCCGTGGCCAGCGGCGAGCGCGTGCGATCGTAGACGAGTATGGCGAGCGCCACCTGCGCGAGCTGGTCACCCAGGAGCGAAAGGCCCTGGCCGTACCAGAGCGCCCTGAACTCCCTGATGGCGATGACTTCTCGGTATGTGGCTTGGTCCTCGGCACGGCGATGCCGTCCCTGCGGCCGTCGCGCCCGCATGGCCCCCATTGGACTCCGCTGTGCCTGACTTACGGTGCTCGGTGTGTTACCTAAGGTGCCCGATCATTATGGCAAGCCGCAACCCAAAGCAGCGAACCAAAAGCAAAGGGTTACCAACCCAGCTCGTGAAGTCTGGCGTCGTCGATGCCGAAGTGGTGCCCGACCTCGTGGAGGACCGTGATGCGGACCTCGTCGACGACATCCGCCTCCGTATCGCAGATCTGACATATCGGATGACGGTAGATCTCGATGCGGTCGGGCAGGACTGCTGAGTACCAGTCGCCGCGTTCGGTGAGGGGGACACCGGTGTACAGGCCGAGCAGGTGGGGCTCCGGCGGGTCATCGACGACCGTTACGACGACATTGCTCATGGCGCGGGCGAGGTCGGGAGGAATCGTGTCCAATGCCTCGGCCACGAGTTCTTCGAACTTCTCCCGCGAAACCTCGATCACGCTGCCCATTCTGCCTCGTCGCTCGGGTAGGCAAGAAACTGTATGAAGTTCGTTCACAGGTCAAAAGCAGTCATCAACTCCAGGACGGCGAGAGCGGCGGCGGTGCTCCTCGTCGCCGCTGTGGGTGCCTGGCTGGGCATCTTCCTCAGCGGCACCGTACGCGCCCAGATCGGTCCCGTGGAGACCGGAATGTCTCTCCGCCCGGCATGGAACGGCGAGACGGTCGTGGACGCCAGCCCGCTGGGCACGCTCACGTTCCGCACACACGACGCGCCGCTGCGGCTGCGCATCACGCTCGAGAACATCGACCAGGACCGCGCCAAAGCCCTTATAGAGGACCCGCGGCTGGCCGACCGTCTGCCCGGTCTCATCGAGAGCGACCTCCTGGACGGCGTACGTGCCCTTGTGATCCGCTCGCTCCTGTGCGCGGGGGCGGGGGCGCTGATCGCCGTCCTGATGGTCTTCAGGCGCCCCCGTGTGGCCTTCGTGGGCCTCCTGGCCGCCGCCGTGGGTCTGGCGGCCACGGGAGCCCTCGCAGCGCTCACCTTCCGTCCCAGCTCGCTCGTCGAGCCCCGCTACTCGGGGCTCATCGCCGCCGCGCCGTCGCTGGTGGGCAGCGCCGAGTCGATCGTGTCCCGCTTCGAGTCGTACAGGTCGCAACTCACCAAGCTCGTCACGAACGTCTCGAAGCTCTACGACACCGTCTCCACCCTGCCTCTGTACGACACCAACCCCAGGACCATCCGGGTCCTCCATGTCTCCGATATCCACATAAATCCCATCGCCTGGAACGTCATCCGCTCCCTCAAGGACCAGTTCGGCGTGGACATGATCATCGACACGGGCGACATTTCCGACCACGGCACCAAGGCGGAGAACAAGTTCGTCGACGAGATCGGCCGCCTGGGGGTTCCGTATGTGTACGTACGGGGCAACCACGACTCGATGACCACCCAGAAAGCGGTCGAGAAGCAGAAGAACTCCATAGTCCTCGACAACACCACGGAGACGGTGGCGGGCCTGAAAATCTACGGCCTAGGGGATCCTCGCTTCACCCCGGACAAGTCCGTGGCAACAGACTCAGACCCTGCCGTACTCAGCCAGTTCGCCCGCTCCCACCTCGGCCAGGTCGGCAACCCGGACGTGATCGCGGTACACGACCCGGACGTCGGTCAGGGCTTCTCCGGAGTGGCGCCCATGATCCTCGCCGGCCACACGCACGCGCGCAAGACGACCCTGCTTCCTTCGGGCACCCGCCTGCTCGTCCAGGGCTCGACCGGCGGCGCCGGCCTGCGCGCCCTCGAACACGCCCAGCCCACGCCCGTGCAGGCCTCGGTCCTGTACTTCGACAGGGAGACCAAGCGCATGCAGGCGTGGGACGACATCACGCTGGGCGGCCTGGGGGAGCAGTCGGTGTACATCCAGCGTCACGTGGAGCCCGACCCACAACGTATGATTTCTCCGGAGCCAGCGAACGCCCCGTCGCCAACGGGACCGGTCACTGGCACTCCGACGCCGACCACCGGTCCGCCGCTTTGGCATCAAGGGCAATCGTCCCCTATGCTTCAGAGGTCTCCGACGGAAGGCGACAGGGAATCCTGAGCCCCCATCGTCTAGCGGCCTAGGACACCGCCCTTTCAAGGCGGCGGCACGGGTTCGAATCCCGTTGGGGGCACTGCGAGCGTTTGGCGCACCGGAAAACGGCTGGTCCAAGACCACCGAAGAGCTGGTAAGCTAAGCGAGCGCAAACCGCAAGAAACGCAAGGTCCTGTAGAGCAGTTTGGAGTGCTCGCCACCCTGTCAAGGTGGAGGTCGCGGGTTCAAGTCCCGTCAGGACCGCTCTGGGTCAGGTAGCTCAGTTGGTACGAGCGTCCGCCTGAAAAGCGGAAGGTCGGCAGTTCGACCCTGCCCCTGACCACCAGTCTTGAACAGCAAAGATGCCCCGAGGCTTGATCGCTCCGGGGCTTTTTTTGTGTTTGTTGACGGCAACGCCAGGCGGACGGTCAGCCTCCAGGAGCCAGCGCGCCGAGGTCGCGGACGACGTGGGCGGGGATGGCGTGGATGGTCTCGTCGGTGCTCACGAGATTGATCAGTGCGTCGCTGTTGGTCAGGTGCGGGCAGCGTTCGATCGCGCGGCCTTTCGGGGTGTGGAAGGGCAGTAGCGGTCCTCTCAGCAGCTCGGCCTTGGGGGGTTACCTTGAACGGCAGCGCGGCTGACCGCAGCGAAGTGCCGATCGAGGTCATGAAAGTACGGCGTAGCTCCTCGGCGGTATCAACCGATCGGTGGATTTTCGGGTCAGCAGCATTCGCGGACGAGTATGGCCAGCAGATCGATTCGCCCCGGGCGCAGGCAAAAGATGCTTGAGCCATGGCAGTCATCGAAGTCACAGACCTCCGCAAGAGGTACGCGGACCTGACAGTTCTAGACGGGGTGTCGTTCTCCGTGGAGGAGGGCGAGATCTTCGGCATCCTCGGGCCGAACGGCACCGGCAAGACCACCACCGTGGAGTGCGTGGAGGGGTTGAGGCGGCCCGACGGCGGGTCGATCAAGGTGCTCGGGCTCGACCCGGTCAAGGACAGGCGCAAGGTACGCGAGCAGATCGGGGTGCAGCTCCAGCACACGCAGTTGCCGGAGAACATCAAGGTGTGGGAGGCGCTCGACCTGTATGCGTCCTTTTATGCCGAGCCGCGGGACTGGCGTGACCTGCTGGAGGAGTGGGGGCTGGCGGACAAGCGTAATGCCCGCTTCGGGAAGTTGTCCGGCGGCCAGAAGCAACGGCTGTTCATCGCGCTGGCGCTGGTGGGCAATCCGCGGGTGGCGTTTCTCGACGAGTTGACCACGGGGCTCGACCCGCAGGCTCGCCGTACCACCTGGGAGCTGATCAAGCGCGTCCGGGCGAGTGGCGTGACGGTGGTGCTGGTCAGCCACTTCATGGACGAGGTGGAGGAGCTGTGCGACCGCGTCGCCGTCTTCGACCGCGGCAAGGTCGTCGCTATCGACACCCCGGCCGGGCTGGTCGACGGGATCGACGCCGAACACCAGATGCGGTTCACGCTGATGGCGGGGGACATGGTCGAGCTGGGTGGGCTGCCTGGGGTGACCGGCGTGACCAGGACCGGAAACCTGGTGGTCGTCACGGGCAGGGGTGATTTCGCCACGGCGGTTACCGCTCAGCTCGCCCGCCACCACGTCCTGGTCAGCGATCTGCGCATCGACAAGCGCACCCTCGACGACGCTTTCGTCGCCCTGACCGGCCGTTCGTTCGACCCCAACCACTAACGGAGAAAACCATGACCAAGCTCACCATCGTCGAACTGAAGCTGTGCTCGTAGGCCTCCTGGACGAACTCGATGTCCTTGAACGTGGAGCAGAGCTGGGCGGGGACGTCGGCGGCGCTGGGCAACTCCGGCGCGACGTGGCACGATCGCGTAGGTGACCAGCAGACCCGCCGCGGCGCAGCACCTGCGTGACCTCGCGCGGCTGCGCCGCGTCCGCGACCGGATCGACCGGGAGTACGCGCAGCCGCTGGACGTCGAGGCGCTCGCCCGAGGCGTGAACATGTCGGCCGGGCACCTCAGCCGCCAGTTCCGGCTCGCCTACGGTGAGTCGCCGTACGCCTATCTCATGACGCGGCGCATCGAGCGCGCGATGGCGCTGCTGCGTCGTGGCGACCTCAGCGTCACCGAGGTCTGTTTCGCGGTCGGCTGCGCGTCGCTGGGCACCTTCAGCACCCGCTTTGCCGAGTTGGTCGGGGTGCCGCCCAGCACCTATCGGATCCAGACAGCTCACGCGACGGCGGGGATGCCGTCGTGCGTGGCGAAACAGGTGACCAGACCGGTCAGGAATCGAGAAGCGCGGGTCACGGAGCCGCAACTAGCCTGACCGCCATGGGCATCACTATTCACGCGAGCTTCCTCCCGCACGACGACCCGGACGCGTCCCTGGCCTTCTATCGCGACATCCTCGGGTTCGAGGTCCGCAACGATGTCGGATACGACGGGATGCGCTGGATCACCGTCGGCCCCGCCGACCAGCCCGGCACGTCCATCGTCCTGCAGCCGCCGGTCGTCGACCCCGGCGTCACCGACGACGAGCGCCGCACCATCGTCGAGATGATGGCCAAGGGCACCTACGCCGGCATCGTCCTGGCTACCTCCGACCTCGACGGCACCTTCGAGCGGCTGCAGGCCGGCGATGCCGAGGTCGTCCAGGAGCCGACCGATCAGCCGTACGGGGTTCGCGACTGTGCCTTCCGCGATCCCGCGGGCAACCTGATCCGCATCCAGGAACTGCGCTGAGCCGTCCGGCGATCGCAGCACACGCGGCACCGTGAAGGCGCCGAGGTGAACGGGCTGCCCGGCCGTGAGCTGATGCGCGACGGCCGCTGGCCGGTCTGACGCTGCCTCGGACGCGCATCGCGCCATGCCGGCCCACACCGACGATCAGGTAGACAGTAGAGCGTTGCCGCGACCGCGCTGAGGCGTACCTGCTCGAAGCTGGTCAGATCGAGCCAGGCGACGCCGATGGAGACCGCGAAGGCGGCCCCCGTAACAGATGGAGACACGATGAGAACGGACGCGCAGTCGCCTGCGCCGCACGTCGCCGACAGCCATGAC
Organism: Nonomuraea sp. NPDC049784; assembly: GCF_040659615.1. Taxonomy (NCBI): domain Bacteria; kingdom Bacillati; phylum Actinomycetota; class Actinomycetes; order Streptosporangiales; family Streptosporangiaceae; genus Nonomuraea; species Nonomuraea sp. NPDC049784. The sequence goes on along the minus strand of NZ_JBFAMX010000008.1, from coordinate 69,521 downwards.
TTGATCCGCGTGCACGGCGCGCGCGTGAACAACCTCAAGGACGTCAGCGTCGAGATCCCGAAGCGCCGGCTGACGGTGTTCACCGGCGTCTCCGGCTCGGGTAAGAGCTCGCTGGTGTTCGGCACGATCGCCGCGGAGTCGCAGCGGATGATCAACGAGACCTACAGCGCCTTCGTGCAGGGCTTCATGCCGACGCTGGCGCGGCCGGAGGTCGACGTACTCGAAGGGCTGACGACCGCGATCATCGTCGACCAGCAGCGGATGGGTGGCGACCCCCGCTCCACGGTCGGCACCGCCACCGACGCCAACGCGATGCTGCGCATCCTCTTCAGCCGGCTCGGGCAGCCGCATATCGGCTCTCCTCAGGCGTTCTCCTTCAACGTCGCCTCGATAAGTGGAGCGGGTGCGGTCACGCTGGAGCGCGCCGGGAAGACCATGAAGGAGCGTCGCAGCTTCAGCATCACTGGCGGCATGTGCCCGCGCTGCGAGGGCAGCGGCTCGGTCAACGACATCGACCTGACTCAGCTGTACGACGAAACCAAGTCGCTCAACGAGGGCGCGCTCACCATCCCCGGCTACAGCATGGACGGCTGGTACGGCCGGATCTTCTCTGGGTGCGGCTTCTTCGACCCGGACAAGCCGATCAAGAAGTTCACCAAGAGAGAGCTCAACGACCTGCTCTACAAGGAGCCGACCAAGATCAAGGTCGAAGGCATCAACCTGACCTACGAGGGCCTGATCCCGAAGATCCGGAAGTCGATGCTGTCCAAGGACGTCGACTCACTGCAGCCGCACATCCGCGCCTTCGTGGAGCGGACGGTCACCTTCGCAATCTGCCCCGAGTGCGACGGCACCCGGCTCAGCAAGGAAGCCCGGTCGTCGAAGATCAAGGGGGTCAGCATCGCCGACGCCTGCGCGATGCAGATCAGCGACCTGGCCGAATGGGTCCGCGGCCTCGACGAGCCGTCGGTGACGCCGCTGCTCACGACCCTGGAGCGGACCCTCGAGTCGTTCGTGGAGATCGGGCTGGGCTACCTCTCACTCAACCGGCCGTCCGGCACGCTGTCCGGCGGCGAGGCGCAGCGCGTCAAGATGATCCGCCACCTCGGCTCCTCGCTCACCGACGTCACGTACGTGTTCGACGAGCCCACCATCGGCCTGCACCCCCATGACATCCAGCGGATGAACGACCTGCTGCTGCGGTTGCGGGACAAGGGCAACACGGTGCTCGTCGTCGAGCACAAGCCGGAGGCGATCGCGATCGCCGACCACATCGTCGACCTCGGCCCCGGCGCCGGTACGGCGGGTGGCACCATCTGTTTCGAGGGCACCGTCGAGGGGCTGCGGACCGGCGGCACCATCACCGGGCGCCATTTCGACGACCGGGCTGCCCTCAAGGAGACGGTACGGACGGGCAAGGGCACCCTGGAGATCCGTGGCGCGACCGCGAACAACCTGCAGGACGTCGACGTCGACATCCCGCTCGGGGTGCTCTGTGTAGTCACCGGCGTGGCGGGCTCCGGCAAGAGCTCGCTCATGCACGGGTCGGTCCCCGCCTCGGCGGGTGTGGTGTCGGTCGACCAGGCGCCCATCCGCGGCTCGCGACGGAGCAACCCGGCGACGTACACCGGACTGCTCGACCCGATCCGCAAGGCGTTCGCGAAGGCCAACGGCGTGAAGCCGGCGCTGTTCAGCGCCAACTCCGAGGGCGCCTGCCCCAACTGCAACGGCGCCGGCGTCATCTACACCGACCTGGCAATGATGGCCGGCGTCGCCAACACCTGCGAGGAGTGCGAGGGGAAGCGGTTCCAGGCAGCGGTGCTGGACTACCACCTCGGCGGCCGCGACATCAGCGAGGTGCTCGCGATGTCGGTGAACGAGGCCGAGGAGTTCTTCGGCGCCGGCGAGGCGCGCACGCCGGCCGCGCACGCCATCCTCGGCCGGCTCGCCGACGTCGGGCTCGGCTACCTCAGCATCGGCCAGCCGCTCACCACGCTGTCCGGCGGCGAGCGGCAGCGCCTCAAGCTCGCCACCCACATGGCCGACAAGGGCGGCGTGTACGTCCTCGACGAGCCGACCACCGGCCTGCACCTCGCCGACGTCGAGCACCTGCTCGGCCTGCTCGACCGGCTCGTCGACTCCGGCAAGTCGGTCATCGTCATCGAGCACCACCAGGCGGTCATGGCGCACGCCGACTGGATCATCGATCTCGGCCCCGGCGCCGGCCACGACGGCGGCCGCATCGTCTTCGAGGGCACACCCGCCGACCTCGTCGCCGCCCGCTCCACCCTCACCGGCGAGCACCTCGCGGCCTACGTCGGCGCCTGATCGAGGCCCTCGCGGACACCGCGAGACGATTCATCCCCGGCGAACTCGAGGCGTTCGCCGGGGTGGCCGACTCGTCACCCATGCGCCCACAGGCCGGCTAGTCGAGCCAGACCACGATGCCGGTCAGGCCGTTGAGCACGGCCGCGACACCCGCCCGGACGGCGCGCCCGGCGCGCTCGGTGGTGAAGGTGGCGGGATCGTACGTCGAGGACATGCCGAGTCCCTCGCCGCGGAACGACGCGCCGGTCCAGTCGGCGGCGGTGACGTTCTCCGTGGGCTCGGCCAGCTCGGCGCCGACCACGAGGAACCGCTGGTCGAGGTGGTTCGGAGTGACCATGGCCAGGGGGTCGACGAGGTCGTTGCCGGCGCTGATGATGAGGTCGGGCGTCAGGTTGATCGCCCTGCTGATGCTCGGGATGAACTGGTCCGGCTTCGCGGCCGCGATGGTCTTGAGGCTGACGTCCTCCTCCTCGGCCCACTCTGTCACGGCGCTCACCAGCGTCCTGGTCTGAGGGTCTTCTCCCGCGGTGAGCAGCACCACGCGGTAGCCCTCCGACGGACGGACCCCGTCCCAGGAGCGGGGCCGCGGCGTGATCGTCGCCTCCGGGGCGGGTGGTGCGGCCGGGTCGGAGAACCCCGGGCCGAGAGTGCCGACGGCGGTGGGCTTCGCGTGCGGCTGGGACCAGTCGTCGCTTGAGCTGCACCCGCTGACCAGTACGGCGGTCGCGACTGCCGCGGCCAGTATGCCGGCGGGCAGAAGCCGGGAGCGCATAGAGATCGTCCTTCGGGGGTGGTGGGGAAGTGCGCCTACTTCCTACCCCATCACCTGGGGCATTTCGAGACGGCGGCCCTTTCCGCCGGGTGTGGTTCGTCGTTGGTTTGCGCATGAGCTGCCGTTCGTTCATCTGAGCCGAGCAGATTGCGTTCGCAAACCGAAGAGGAGTCACATGTTTCACGCCGCTCGGCGTCGTGCCTGTGCCGTCGTCGCCGCGGTAGCCGTGGCCGTTCTGCTCAGTGCCGTGCCCGCTCTTGCCCACGGGTTCACCTCGACCGTGTACGTCGACCTCACCTCGCCCGGGATCGGGCACGTCCGCTCCGAGCTCGAGCTGGAGTACGACCTGCTCGTCGTCTCGGCTGCCGACTCCGAGAAGGACGATCCGCTCTTCCGCGCGGGCACCGCGGCGTTCGAGGCCCGCGACGCGGCGGAGCAGGCCGCCGCGCTCCACGCTCACGCCGGCTCGGTGGTCGCGTACGTGACCGAGCGCTTCGGCGTCACGGCCGAGGGCGCGGCGTGCACGGCGGCCCAAGACGGCGACTTCACGATCGAGCAACGCGAGGGTGTCCCGTACGCGCTGCTGGTTCTCGACTACCGGTGCCCGGGGTCCGCCGAAGCGCACGAGGTGCGCAGCGGGCTGTTCCCGGATTCCGAGGGCTATGTGCGCGACACCAAGACGGTGGTCACCTACGACCTCGACCTGACGTCCGGAAGCGCCGCCCTCGACGCCAAGCAGCGGTCGTTCTCCACGCAACAGTCCTGGGCCGAGCGGTTCTGGGAGTTCTTCCGGCTCGGAGCCGAGCACCTGCTCACTGGGCTCGACCACATCCTGTTTCTCCTGGCGCTCATCGCGGGGTCACGCCGCCTGCGCGAGATCGTGCTGGCGGCGACGACCTTCACGCTGGCCCACTCGGTGACCTTCATCCTTGCCGCCCTCGGCCTCGTACAGGTGCCCGCGTCGTTCGTCGAGCCTGTCATCGCCCTCTCGATCGCGGTCGTCGCGGGCTGGCATCTGTGGCGGATCTGGCGGCGCCGATCGCATGCCACGGATCTTGAGAAGGCCGGGCACAGTCACCTCAGCCTGGACCCCGCCGGCTGGGCGCGGCTCGCGGTGGTCTTCTGCTTCGGCCTCGTGCACGGACTCGGCTTCGCCGCGGCGCTGGGCATCGACCAGGCCTTGTCGTGGACGCTTCTGTGGTCGCTGCTCGTCTTCAACGTGGGCATCGAGGCCGTCCAACTGGCGATCATACTCGTCGTCTTCCCGCTGCTCGCCCTGCTGCGCCACCGCCGACCTGTCGCGGGGCTGTGGGCGACCGGGACGATCGCAGCGGGTGTGTCCGTGATGGGCCTGGTGTGGTTCGTGCAGCGAGTCCTCGGAATCTGAGACTCCGTCACAACTTCTGCCGTGCGCAACAGTGCGCCTGTCCCGCGTTCACCCCGAGGACACCGAACTCCGCAATCTTGACAAAGCTCACTATCACCCTCAAATGGATGGAAATCTGATGAAGCTCGACAACCGGGCACAAGGCCCGGGGTTTGCTCGACGCCGGCTGGCTTCGGGTGCCACCGCGGTGGTCATGGGCGTGACCGCGGTGCTCGGCAGCGGCCTGACGACCGCGGCCCACGCTGCCGATGGCGCGCAGCTCACCGGCATCGTCCTCGGCGTGGGCGCCAATGAGTCGCAGCGTGTCGTGTCCTGGTACTCCTTGGCCAACACCGCGCAGGTGGTCGAGGTCGCGCCGACTTCCCGGCTCGTCGACGGCAAGTTCCCCGCGGACGCCGTGACGTTCCCGGCCACGGTCGCCGCCAACAGCGTCAACGGCGGCTACAGCGCTCACGCCACGATCGACGGCCTGAAGCAGAACACCGCGTACTCCTACCGCGTCGGCGCCGAGGGCAGCTGGTCCACGACGTACTCCTTCAAGACCCAGGACTTCAAGGGCAACAACCTCGACTTCCTGTTCTTCGGCGACCCGCAGATCGGCTCGTCCGGCAACGTGGCGAAGGACGGCGCCGGGTGGGAAGACACCCTGAACGTCGCCCTCGCCGCCAACCCGAACGCCGAGCTGCTGGTCTCGGGCGGTGACCAGGTCGAGAGCGCCAACAACGAGCCGCAGTGGGACGCGTTCCTCGCGCCCGACAAGCTGCGCCAGTACCCGTGGGCCGCCACCATCGGTAACCATGACGTCGGCGGCAAGGCATACGAACAGCACTTCTGGACTCCGAACACCGACCGATCGGCGCCGTACTACAACGGCGCGGCAACCACCCGGTCGGGCGGTGACTACTGGTTCACGTACAAGAACGTCCTGTTCATCGACATCAACAGCAACGCCTACGCCAGCGGCTCCGATGCCGCGCACATCGGCTACATCACCGATGTCGTCAAGAAGCACGGCGCCGATGCCAAGCACACGGTGCTCATCTACCATCACTCGATCTACTCGCCGGCGTCCCACGCGAACGACAGCGACAACAAGCAGCGTCGTCAGGACTTCCCGACCGCCTTCTCGCGTCTCGGCGTCGACCTGGTCCTGCAGGGTCACGACCACAGCTACTCCCGCAGCTACATGATCAAGAATGGTCAGAAGGCGAACAAGGACGAGCAGCCCGCCGCCACGGAGGTGTCCCAGGGCCCGGGCGGCGTCATCTACGTGACGGCGAACTCCGCGTCCGGGTCGAAGTACTACGACCTCACCGCTCCGGACACGACCAAAGACCCGAACTTCGGTCCCGACCCGCTCAACCCCAAGAGCCACTGGGCCAACTCGGTCGAGAACCAGGAGCACGTCCGCACCTACGTGAAGGTCCAGGTGCGTGGCAACAAGCTCGTCGTCGAGAACATCCGCAGCGGCACCTGCGCCGCCCCCAACGCCGCGGTGGAGCTGGGTCAGGAGTCGTGGTGCGGCCCGGACAGCGGCGCCAGCGCCGCCCAGCCGGTCGGCTCCACCGTCGACAAGGTGGTCATCCACTCGAACGGCGACGACAACGGCGAGGCCGACGTCGCCGCGTCGGCCTCGCCTGAGTCCAGCTGGCTTCAGTAGAGAACCGAGGGCGGTGCCGACGCCCTCACGCTGCAACGCGCTGAGTTGATGGGGCCCGCTCCACCTGGTGGGGTGAGCACCCTCGGGTGCCCACCCCACCGCACGCTTTTCATCCCGCCGCTCCCAGACTGCCCGAGGATCACCAGATGCGCCCGCCCACACCGCGTACGACCACAGCAGCCGGAACCCTCACCCAGGCCACTGTCGTGGTGCTGCTCGCCGCGCTCGGTTTCCTGGGGCTGGGGGCCGGACCCGCGGCGGCGGACGGCGACGTCCCCTGGACGGTCGGCACGGCCTCTAATGACTTCGGGTCAGGCCGGCAGAACTACAGCTACACCCTCAACCCGGGCGGGCAGCTCAAGGACGGTCTCGTGGTCGTCAACCGCGGCACCACACCGCTCCACCTGGCCGTGTACGCCGCCGACGCGTTCACCGCCGAGGAGGGCAAGCTCGACCTGGTCACCAAGGACACGAAGTCGACAGAGGTGGGTGCGTGGGTCCACACGGAGCGGCCCGACGTGACGGTCCGGCCGGGGGAGTCGGTTGAAGTGCCGTTCACGGTCGCTCTTCCGGACGACGCCGCGCCCGGCGAATACATGGGCGGCATCGTCACCTCGCTGACGGATGGGGTCAATACGGACCGGCGTCTCGGCATCCGGATCCGTCTGCGCGTGGGTGGCGAGCTCAAGCCGGGCCTGGCGGTAGAGGACCTGCGCGTGCGCTACTCGGGTACGCCCAATCCGTTCGGGAAGGGTGACGCCACCGTCACGTACACGATCCACAACACGGGCAACGCCATCCTCACCGCTCGGCAGGCGGTGTCCATATCCGGTCCCTTCGGGCGCCTGGGCGTCCGCGTGGGGCAGATCGACGACTCGCCCCAACTGCTCCCGGGCGATACCTGGAAGGTGTCCGTCCCGGTACACGAAGTGGTTCCCGCGCTGAGACTGACGGGGACGGTCGCCCTCGTCCCACTGCTCACCGACGCGTCGAACTCGGTCGCTCCGCTCGCCGTCGTCGAGACCACGACGCACGCCTGGACCGCCCCCTGGACACTGCTGCTTCTCGTCGTCGTTCTCTGCGGGCTGGTCGTCGCGGTCTTCCGGCACCGCCGCCGTCAGTCCAAGCTCCGCGAAGACGCTCAGGAGTGACGTCGGCGGGTCCTATAACGGCATCGGCAACCGGCAAGCCCGGCCGGTGAAGCGGCCCCGGCCGGGCGTCGCCGGTGACGGTCAGCGGTGCAGCAGGAGCGGCAGGCTGCTCCAGCCGTGTGCGATGAAGGACGGGACGTGCGTCAGGTCGCTCTCGTCCACGGCCAGCCGGAGGTCCGGGAACCGGGCGAACAGCGCCGGCAGGGCGGTGAGCGCCTCCTGGCGGGCGAGCGGAGCCCCGATGCAGCGGTGCACGCCGACGCCGAAGGCCAGGTTCTCGTCGCGTTCCTTGGTCGGGTCGAACCCGTCGGCGGCCGGACCGTGCTGGTCGGGGTCGTGCCCGGCCGCCAGGTAGCTGGTGATGATCGCGTCGCCCGCCTCGATCCGTACGCCGCCGATCTCGATCGGCTCGATGGCGAACCGCAGCGGCAGGTTGGCGATCGACGGCGCCCAGCGCAGCGTCTCCTCGATCACCGCGTCCCAGGAGATCTCTCCCGCCAGGACACGCCGGAGGTGGTCCGGATGGGTGAGCAGGGCGTGTATGGCGTTGCCGATCAGGTTGACGGTGGTCTCGTGCCCGGCCGCGATGAGGAGCAGCAGGGTGTCGCGCAGCTCGTCGTCGCTGAGCGAGTCGCCGCTGTCGCGGACGTTGATCAGCTCCGTGGTCAGGTCGTCGCCCGGGTGCTCGCGCTTGTAGGTGACCAGGGCGGGCAGTACGGTGCCGATCTGGACCGCCGTGGCCGCCGCCTGCTCCGGGGTGGCGGTGGTGTCCATGATGGCCTCCATGATCTGGGCCATCTCCACCCGCATGTCCGCGGGGACGCCGAACAACTCGCAGATCACCCGCATCGGCAGCGGGTGGGCGTAGGCGCTGCGCAGGTCGACGGCCTGGCCCGGCGGCACCGCGGCCATGGCGTCCAGCAGCTCCGCGACGATGCCCTCGACGATCGGCTGCATGGCCTTGGTACGGCGCGCGGTGAAGCTCGGGGCGATCAGCTTGCGCAGCCGTCGGTGCTCCTCGCCGTAGGCGCTGAGCATGTTGGACACGCCGATCCAGGTCATGATCCAGGTCCAGCCGGGCTCGATGAGCGCCTGAGGCAGCAGCCGCCAGTGCCGCTTGTCCTTGCTCACCAGCGGGTCGAGGATGAGCTGCTTGAGAAGGTCGTGCCGGGTGACCGCCCAGGCCGGGATGCCTCCCGCGAGCTCTACGAGGACCAGGGGGCCGAGGTCACGTAGCCGGCGGACCTCGCCGGGGAGGTCGGAGCCGAAGGGATCGAGGACGACGGGGGCTGCACTGCCCACGGGGATTCTCCTGGCTGATCGGGGCGGATGGGGGTGAAACGCACCGGCAGATGCGCCAGCGCACGGTGGAACGGGCCGGGCCGCCACAACAGCTCGTCGCGGGGCACGGTCAGTTCGAGGTCGCACAGGTGAGAGGTCAGGCGTTCGATCGCGGTCATGGCGATGACCACGGCCGGGTCGCTGGCCGGGCAGCGGTGCGGCCCGGCGCCGAAGCCCAGGTACGCGCCGCCGTCGGAGCGCAGCTCCTCGGGAACGTTGGTGGGCTCGGTGTTGGCCGCGGCGTAGGAGACGAGGACCAGCTCGGCCGGCTGGATCCAGGTGCCGTGGAAGTGCACGGGCTGGCGCACGAAGTACGGGCCGTAGTTCGACATGGCGGGCTCGGCGCGCAGGGCTTCCATGAGGGCGTCGTACGTGCTGAGCGCCCCGTTGGTCAGCGAGCTGTAGTAGCGGTCGTCGCTGACCATCCGGGAGATCGTGTTGGAGATCAGGTTGGCCGTGGGCTCGTAGCTGGCGGCCATCACCAGCACGATGTTCTGCGCCAGCTCGTCGGGGTTCAGCGTGGCCGGATGGTCGATGAACCAGGAGGTCAGGTCGTCGCCCCGCTGGGCGTACTTGGCCTGGATCAGCTCGCCGATGTAGCGGCTGAACGCGTCGCTGCCCCGCGCGCCCCTCTCGCCGTCAGCCTCCATCAGGTCCGCCAGTGCCTCGATCAAGCCGGCGCTGTCGGAGTCGGGCCGCCCGAAGAGCAGGTTGAAGACGCGCGCCGGAATGAGCTGGGCGAAGTCGGCGACCAGATCGGCCTCGCCCTTCGCGGCGAACTGGCCGATGAGTGAGTCCGACACCTCGCTCACCATCAGGCGCAGCTTGTGCGGCTGGATCAGCTGGAAGCAGTCGGAGATCACCTTCCGGTAGCGGGCGTGCTCGGCCCCGTCGGAGAACAGCGCGTTCGGCCGGTGGCCGAGCATGGCGATCGCCCCCGCGGCCTCCGGAGTGTCGGGGAGCCGCGTCTGCCAGGCGCTGGGGTTCTTGCCCCAGACGCCGCCGGCATTGGTGAGCACGTCCAGGGCGGCCTGGTAGCCGATCACCAAATGGGCCTCGATGCCCGGGGCGATCTCCACGGGCGCGACCGCGCCGTGCCGACGGCGCAGCTCCGCATAGATCGCCTGCGGGTCCCTGGCGTACTCCGGCCCGTACAGGCGCCCGGCTTCGGGCATATAGCGCATGGTCATGACAGCACCAGCTCTCTGATGTGCTCCACCAGCGCGATCAGCGAGGCGCGGGCGGAGGCGGGGTCGCGGGCGTCGCACACCACCAGCGGCGTGTGCGGGTCCAGGTCGAGCGCCTTGCGCAGCGCATCCGGCGGGTAGTCCGGCGAGTCGGGGAAGTGGTTGACGGCCACCGCGTAGCGGATGCCGGCGTTCTCCACCAGGTCGAGGACGGCGAAGCTGTCGTCGATGCGGCGGGTGTCGGCCAGCACCAGCACCCCCAGCGCGCCGCGGACCAGCTCGTTCCACAGGACCTGGAACCGGGTCTGCCCCGGCGCCCCGAACAGGTACAGCACCACCCCTGGCAGGGTGAGGCGGCCGAAGTCGATCGCGGTGGTCGTGGTCGTCTTCTCGTTCACGCCGGTGAGGTCGTCCACCAGAGTGCCCGCCTGGGTGAGCACCTCCTCGGTGTTGAGGGGCTTGATCTCCGAGAGGGCACTCACGATGGTCGTCTTGCCCACGCCAAACGGCCCTGCGATGACCAGCTTGACCGGGATGTGTTCGGTACTGATACGGCTGTCAGAGAGCGCGGAGGCCACTGAGCACCAACTCCAAGATCTCGATGTCGGGCAGGTCGGCGGCCGGCGGATCGCGGGTCAGCAGCGTTCCGCCGCCGACCAGCCCGGCGACCAGCAACCGCACCACGCAGTACGGCAGGCCCAGGTGCGCGGCGCACTCGTACACCGACAACGGCCCGTCCCGCAGCAGTGCCAGCAGATGCGACCCCGGAGGGTCCAGCCCGTCGGTGGCGGCGTCGGGCGCGATGTAGACCAGGGTCGTACGCTCGACGCTGATGTGCTCGGGCACGGTCAACCTCGCGGCGGCCATGTAGTCCGGAACGACCCGCCGCCGTTGCCGTCCGGAGGTCATGTCCGGACGCCCGGCACCCTGGCCGCGCTGGCCTCGTCGAGAGCCTTGATCAGCTTCTGCACCTGGAGCTGCACCTCGTAGGCCAGTGCGCCGATGTTGACCGACCCGGTGGCGGCGACGACGATGGCGGCGCGGTCGCCGGCCGGGGCGATGTAGTAGTAGCCGCTGCCGGCGGAGATGACGATGTCCACCACCTCGCCGTCGGTGCCGTTGCTGAGGCCGTCGCACAGGGCGCGCGCGGCCCCCAGTACGGAGCTCGTCATGGCGGCGGCCCGCTCGCCGCTCTCGGTGGTCACGTCGGCCGAGCCGCCGAGGATGAGCCCGTCACGGCTCAGCACAACGCCGCGGGCGACACCGGGCAGTGCCAGCAGGGGTGACAGGACCCAGGACACGTCGAGGGACAACGGGCGACCCTTGGTCTGAACACGGCCGGAAGCACTGTGAGTGTCCATGGAACGGTCAATTCCCTTCGGTGATGTCGTGCTGCTCGGTCGGGAGCGCTTCGCGGCGGCCCGCTTCCGCTCCGACCTGGAAGTCTCCCCACCGTTTCTGGGCCTCTTCCGGGGTGGTGAGCAACCTGCCGTCAGAGCCGTGAGAACTGCCTCCAGTGGGCCTGGAACCGGACGTGGCACGTGGCGGCGACTGGCGGCGACGCTGCGGCAGCGGCGCCAGATCCTCCGCCGGTCGTTGCTGGGGCGCCGTCGCGGGCTCGTTCCGTACGGCCTCGGTCCGTACGGAGGAGGCGACGGGCTCCGGCCGCGAGGCCGCCACCGGCTCCGGTTGGACAGCCATGGCGGTGGCCACCGGCTCCGGCTGGACGGCCGGGGCGGCGGCCATGGGCCCCGGCCGAATGGCCGTGGCGGCGGTCGGGACGGCGGCGCGGACCGGCTCGGGTGCCAGCACCGACGGCCGGCTGTCCTCCGGCATCTCCACCAGCAGGGCGGTGGGGATGTTCAGCACGGCCTGCACGCCGCCGAAGGCGCTCTTCTTGACCGTGACCTGCATGCCGTAATGCGCGACCTGGCGGCCGATCGCGGCCCAGCCGGTGCGGGGCGGGTTGCCCATGTCGACCAGGCGGACCGGCTGGGTGCCGCTCAGCAGGCGGGTCGCGCGGGCGTACTGGTCCTCGTTGAGGCCGACACCGGCGTCGTCGATGACGATGGCGGCGCCGTTGTTGGTCTCGTGCACGGCGATGGTCACCTTGAGCGTGCCGTGGGAGTGGTGGACCGCGTTGGCCAGCAGTTCGGCGGTGATGAACAGGATCGACTCCGCCGCGCGGGCGGCGACCCCGATCCGGCGGCGCAGGTGGTTGGCCGGGCCCTCGATGCGCAGCTCGAAGTTCTCCACGCGGGAGATGGCGCCCACCATCAGGTCCACCAGATAGGTGTCGTCACGCGACAGGCCGGTCGTGGCGCCGCAGGCGATGCCGGTGACCTGCACGCGACGGATGATCAGTTCGTTGAACATGTCGAGCCCCAGCACCTCACGCAGCAGCGCCGTGTGCTCGTCGCCGCTGTAGCGCTGCTGCACGCCGGCGAGCAGGTCCTGGGCGCGCAGCGCCTGGGTCTGCACGCGGGACATGGCGCCCCTGACGACCGCCTGGGCCGCCTCGTCGATGCGCTCGCCTTCCTCGCGGACGCCGCGGGTGAGCGCGTCGAGGATGGCGCGGTGCTGCCTGTCGATGTCGGTGCCGGCGAGCGCCGGGTTCTGCACGCCGGGCACGATCACGTGCGGGGCGCGCAGGTGGGACAGCAGGGCCGGGATGCGCTTGGAGATCAGGTGCTCGGTCTCGGCGCGCACGAGGTCGTGCTGGGCGCGGGCCTCGCGCAGCAGCTCCGCGCCCTCCTGGGTCTGGCGCTCCGCCTGAACCAGCCGCTGGTTCCTGGCGCTGGTCTCGCGCGTCAGGTGCTCCTGTGCCTGTCGGGCCTGAACGAGCTGCCCACGGGCCTGGGAGAGGTCACGGCGTACGCGCTGGTGGAGGATCAGGACGCCCCCGAGGGCGAGGGCGAGAATTACGGCGGCGATGATTATCGGGACGCTGAAGGAGTCTGGCGGCATGACAAGTCCTGGGGTCGGGGAGAGCCGGCGGGAGATGTCGACCGCCGAAGAGCCCGCTAGCGGCGCGTGTCGGTTTCACAAGGTGGCCGGCGGGGACGCGTCGGCGTGGCCCGCGCCCTTCCGCGACGTCGGCACGGCTGCGTGCCTGGTGCGGCTCTGCCTGAGGCGTGGCGGGGCCAAGCGACATGGGCAACCTCGATCTCAGCGGAACGACGGCCAAACGGGAAAACCAGTATTCCCGTTTAGTCACGATAGTCAACCGTGTGTAAGGCCGTCACTGGCGTTCGGCTGCACATTTTGTCCGCTTTGTCCGGATTGGGAAGCGGGGCGTGAGTGAAGGAGGCCGGGACGATCAGTCAGGGGGCCAGTTGGAGCCCGCATAGGTGGTGCACTCGTCAATTCCCAGCTTGGTTCGGAGCATTGTTCCGGGCCGTTCTGGTAAACGACATATCCGCTGCGGCACGCTTTGATGAAGTGATCGCATTCTTCACTGAGCGCCTTATATCCCCGGCAATCCTTCCCGTGGAAATCGCCCTTCTTGCACGAGGTGTAGTCGCGCCCGCGTATTCCACCTGCGTGCATCGGCCGCCCAGGGGCATGGCCCCCGGGCGGCGCGCGGTTACTGGGTCGTGCAGACGGTGCCGTTGAGAGTGGAGACGGCGGGCAGGACGTTCGGACCGCTGTAGTTGCCGACGAAGCCGATCGTGGTGGACGCCCCCGTGGCGAGGGAGCCGTTGCCGGACTCGTTGACGACCTTGACGTCCGGCCCGTTCTGCGTCCAGACGGCGCTCCAGCCGCTGCCCAGGCTCTGCCACGTCCTGGGCCAGCTGAAGTTCAGGGTCCAGCCGTTGACCGGGGCACCGTTGTTGGTGATGTCGATGCCGCCGACGTAGCCGCTGGCCCAGTCGGTCTGGACGGTGAACCGCACCGAGCAGGAACTGGACGCCGGGGTGCCGGTGGTGAACGTCAGCGGCGGTGAGGCCCAGGAGAGGCCGCCGCCGCTGTCCCGTGCGATCACGTTGAGCGTGTAGCGGGTGCCCGGCTTGAGGTTGTTGACCGTGAACGAGGTCCCGGAGGTCTCGCCGAGCTGCTCGCTGATGGCACCGTTCTGACGGTAGAGCTCGTACTTGACGATCGGGCGCGAGCCGGGAGTGGCGGCGGGCCAGGAGATCGTGGCGGCCTTGTCCGTCACCTGAGAGGCCGTGGGTTGTCCCGGCGCGCCCGGGCGGCCGGTCTGAGCTGTGGCGGGGTGCAGGATGAGCGTGGTCAGGGAGAGCGGCGGCAGGGTCTGGCTCGCCGCGCTGCCGGTGGTCGAGGTGGTGATGCTGGTGGCGCCGTTGGTGTGGGTCAGTACGGTGGGCGCCCCGGAGGCCGGGGTGTAGCCCGAGTAGTCGATCGCGACGGGGTACGACGTGTCCGACGAGGTGTTGATCAGCAGGACCGCCAGGTCGCCGTTGGGCCGGCGGGCGGCGTGCGCGCTGACCTTCGCCTGGTCGGTCGCGGCCCGGATGAACTGGTCGCCCGGCCGGGCGAACTTGCTCACCATCTGGAGCGCGTAGTACGGCGCGAAGGGCGTGTTGAGCGCCGGCTCGCAGACGCTGCCGTCGGACGTGCACACCCCGCTGGACAGCAGGCCGAAGTCGCCGTAGTCGGTGTGCCCCTCGACCTGAGTGACGTTGCCGATGCCGTTGTGCACGTTCCACCAGTCGACCGTGAACACCCCGTTCGCCAGCAGCGTCGCGTAGGAGTCGGCGGCGGCCAGCGCGCCGGGCTGGGTGTTCGTGCCGTTGCTGCTCGACCCGGTGTTGAACTCGGTCATGGCGATGCCGATCCGCTCGGAGCCGGGCCCCGCGTACTTCGCGATCTGCTGGCGGGTGAGCTGGATCGTGTCGGGCACGTGTCCGGCCTTGTCCAAGGCGCCCGGATACCAGTGCACGATCACGTAGTCGATCTTCGGGCCGGCGATCGACAGGACGACCTTGTTCCAGGTGCCGCTGTCGCCGTCGGCGACGATGGCGTCGGGCCAGTTGGCGGCCGCGGTCAGCACCGCGCCGATCTTGATGGTCGGGTCGACCGCCTTCATGGCGTCCGCGTAGGCCACGACGTTGCGGGCGTACTCGGCCGGGCTCTTGTCGGCGTGGTTGTCCGCCTCCCAGGCGGAGCCGTAGTGGCCGTTGCCGTAGTTCTCGTTGCCGATCTCCCAGTACTTGACGCCGTAGCCCTTGGTGACGTTGGCCTGGCGCACCCAGGCCGCGGCCTCCTCGGGGGTGCCGGTGCCGTAGTTGGCGGTCACCATCGCCTGCGCTCCGGTGCGCCGCACGCCGCGCATGAAGGTGTCGAAGTCGGTGTTGGGAGCCACGTAGCCGCCTGGGGCGGTGTGGTCGGCCCAGTGGTAGATGTCGGAGTAGGAGCCGCCCGGATAACGCAGCATTTTCACGCCCGCGTCCTTGAGCCGGTCGGCGGTCTCGTCAGTGCCCAGGTTGGTGTCCCAGATCGCATGGTTGGAACCGATGCCGGTCTCGGGGACGGTGGAGAGCGCGGCGCGCGCGTTGACGGTCACCGCTACAGGGGTGACGTCATCGGCGTACGCCGCTGGGGCGTTCAATGCGGTCAGCGTCAGCAGGAAGGCGGACGCGGCTCGTAACAACGTTTTGGGCATCGGCGTACCTCGCCTGGTCAGCGGTATTCACTCGACGCCTCCTCCTGACCGGGAGGCACCATGATCATGAGGTGGGGTAGCCAGACCCGTCAAACAACGGTGAAACTTTCAGACGTGGATCTTCTACTCGAACGGCTGCGCGAAGCCGGGTTCGATGCCGTGTCCGCGGAGACGGCCAGCGGGGGAGTGGTGGCGCTGGCGGGCCTGGCGACTCTGCGCGACGGCTCGCGCGTGTTCGCGAAGACCCTGCGCACGCCCGTACAGGACCTGTTCGAGGTCGAGGCCGAAGGGCTGCGGGCGCTGCGCGAGCTGGGCGGCGTCACCACCCCCGAGGTGCTGGCGGCCACCGCCGATCTGCTCGTACTCGAACCCTTACCGCCGCGCCGCGGCGACGACGAGCGCTTCTGGGATGCGCTGGCCCGCGCCGTCGCCACCCTCCACACCAACAAGGCCGACCGGTTCGGCTGGCACCGGGACGGCTGGCTGGGGCGCCTGCGCCAGGACAACGCCTGGGACGCGGACGGGCACGCCTTCTTCGCCCAGCGCAGGATCCTGCGCTGGCTGCCGGAGCCGCTGGTGGAGGCGGCGTTCGACCGCGAGGAGCGCCGAGCGCTCGAACGCCTCTGCGCCGCCCTCCCCGAGCTGCTCCCGCCACAGCCGCCGGTGCTGACGCACGGTGATCTTTGGTGCGGGAACATCCTCTCCGGCCTGGCCGGAGGCCCGGCGCTGGTCGATCCGGCCGTCTCCTACAGCTGGGCGGAGGCCGACCTCAGCATGCTCTGGTGCTCGCCGCGCCCGCCCGCCTCGGACCGGTTCTTCGAGGTGTACGCGGACGCGGCGGGCCTGGCCGACGGCTGGCGGGACCGCATGCCGGTGTTCCACCTGCGCGAGCTGCTGAGCAGCATCGCCCACGACGACTACGCCCCGGAGTGCGCCGCGGAGGTCCGCGGGATCATCAGACCCTTCGCCTAGTTGTACTTGTAGAGCCTGGTGGCGATTCGCCGGTTGTGGTGGTACACCGAGGCGCGGTACATGCTGACGGCCAGGTCACCGTGCTCGGCCTTGCCGCAGGTGTTCACCCCGGCCAGCTGGTGGATCTCGAAACGGGCGGTCGGGTCTCCGGCGACGAAGTACTGGGCGCGGGCCTGGTACGTGTCGGCGCCCGTGTCGCAGGCGAAGACGAACGTGTTCTGCTCGCCGAAGCACAGGGTCGCGGCGCCCTTGGTCGAAGTGCAGGTCTTGGCTCGAGCCCGGGCCTCGGCGGGCGTAACCCGCGTTTCCCGCTTTACCGGATATTTCGTCATATCGCGTACGGTTTTCCACCGCCCGAACCTGACCCGATGATTCCCTTCGTAGAGCGCCGCACGGAACGTCACGATTTTCCCGATTTCCCGATTACCTCGGATCTCGCCCGTCCGCCCCAGGTTGTGGATGACGTACTTGGTGCCCAGGTAGCCGTTGAGGTAGAACTCGACGGCGGGATGGAGGTTGTCGTTGGCCGTGTCCTCGATCGTGATCCCGGGCCGATCGCTCCCGTCCGGCCCCACGCACGCCTCCGCACCCTTGATCCGAAGGCACTCGGGCTCCTTCTCGACCGCTGCCGGCCGGGTGACGGCGGGAGCGGACGCGGTGACCGCCGGAGTGACCGGCCGGGGCTCCGCCTCGGCCGCGGCGGGGCTGAACACCGTGGTGGTCACCGCGACCGCCGCTATGAATATCCGACTTAACGCCATTCGAACCTCACCAGCCTCACAAGTCACACGTCGCCTGTTTCGGTGTGACGCGAAAAATGCGGGAAAGGTTCCGAATCCCGGCAAAGGGCGTTCAGCGGCCGTTCATACGATGCCGGGACGTCAGCGTGGCCAGCGTGAGCAGGAGCGCGCTCTGGGCGAGCATGCCGGGCGCGAGCGGTGGCGCCTGGCCGACCGACTTGGTGAGCGCGTACCACCATTGGGTGAACGGGGAGAGGGCGTCCCACGCGGGATCGGCCGCGCCCGCGCCGTGGTTGACGGACACGTGCATGAAGACGCCGTACGCGGACGCGAGCAGGACGACCAGCGCGATCACGCGCACCACGGTGGTCGTCCGCGGGGAGTCACGCAGGGCGAGCAGCACGAGCGCGAGTCCGAGCAGCGCCAGGGCCGCCCACGGGATCAGCTGGACCGGGCTCTGCCAGTGGCGTTCGAAGGCGAGCTCGAGTGCGGCGCCCAGGATGCCGATCGCGACGAGCCCCAGGAGTCCGAGGCGCACCAGGGCGGGGCGGGCGGCCAGTGCCGGTGAGGTCGAGGTCGAGGCCATGTGGGATCACCATCCGGTCCGAGAGGCTCTCCGGTCGCCTCCAAGCTCTCCGGGCTCCCTCAGAGGTTCCTGTGCGAATCCTGAAGATCTCGTGAAAAAAACCGCTCAACCCCGCGGCTGGCGGAGAGCCGCCTCGAACACCTGCGCCAGCTCCGCCGCGTCCTCCCCGGCATGATGCGTGTGCGGCACACCTTCGAGCCCCAGCTGATGCTTGATGGCCCCTTTGCGCGTCTCGACCCACTCGCAGCCGGTCCGCCCCATCCAGTAGCTCCGCAGATCCACGCCCGAGCCGGTCGCCCCGAACGGGCTCTTGCCGGTGAACCGCATGAAGTACCAGTGCACGAACATCCCGTCCCACACCGCGGGCGCGGCGAGGAACACGGGACGCCCGATCTCGCGCAGGCCGTTGACCCAGCGGGCGGCCGCCGCCATGGCCTCCTCGGGGGCGGGCGCCTCGCGCAGCAGCCGGTCACGGTCCAGGCCCGAGACGGCCAGCGCCGCGGGCACGAAGTCGTCGGAGATCGGCCGCAGCTCCGTGTAGAACGTCAGCTCCGCCCGCCCGGCCACGGCCATGCCCAGGGAGATCATGCTGTACGGGCCCGGGATCGGACCGTCGGCCTCCACGTCGACGGCGACGTACAGCTCAGGAAGTCGAGACACGGCTGAAAGGCTAGCCCCTTCAGAAGGCGCGCCACTCGTCGAACCAGGACCCCACCTCGCCCGCCGGCACGCCCGCCCGCTCCGCCAGCCCCATGAACGCGTCGCCCGCCTCCTCCCGGCGCAACGTGTCGATCAACCCATGGCGCTCGTCGAGGGCGTTGAGCGTCTCGACGAACTCCCTGAGCACCTCCCTGGCGTCCGCCACCGCACCGGGATCGTCGGGGCTCAACAGCCCGATGGCCTGCGCGGCGGCCGCGTACGCCCGGCACGCCGCCGCCCCCGCCCGCCGATCGTCGTCCACCCAGTCGCGCAGCGGATTGTCGATGTTGGCCGCCAGCCACTTGTCCGACTTGGCCCCACGCAGCCGGACCCGGACCTCCGAGCCCCGGAAACGCTCCTTGATCGGCCTGCTCTGGCTGCTCCTGAGCGAGGCGACGTTGAGGTGCCGGAGTGACCCGCCGGGCGGGGGCAACATCGGCGCCTCGACCCCGTACGCGTCGATCAACTGCAGCGTGTGCAGGCTCGGGAAGGCGGCCTCGCCGACGAGCCCGCCGTACGGGCCGAGCCACTCCACACGCAGCGACTCCAGGTCTCCCGCCGCTCCTCAGTCCAGGCGGGGGCGCGCCCCCGCGTGTTCATGGCCTCCGCTTCGTGGAGGCGGGCTCGGTCGCCGGGGAGTCGCCGCCTTCCCTCGCGTGGAAAAGAGCCCGCGCGGGGAGGATCATTGCCGCATGGATGTACTCGCGGCCGTCGCGGCGATCCTCGCCCTCGTGCTCAACGGCCTGATGGCCGGCCTCTACTTCGCGTTCTCGACGGCGGTGACGCCGGCCCTCGACGCCATCGACCAGGACCACGCGGCCGACGCCATGCGCAGCGTCAACAGGAAGATCCTCAACCCCCGGTTCCTGCCCACGTTCACGCTGTCGCCGGTCGTCGCGCTGGTCGCCGGGATCCTGCTGCTGCTGGCCGGGGCCGGCCTGCCGGGCGTGCTGGCCATCGCGGCCGCGCTGGCCGGCTTCCTCGGCTCGATCGTGGTGACGGCCGTGGTCAACGTGCCGCTGAACAACGCGCTGGACGCGGGCAGCGTGGACTGGCCGGGCTACTCGCCCCGCTGGACCCGCTGGAACAGCCTGCGCGGCTGGTCGTGCGCCATCGCTGTGGCCCTCCTGGGCATGGCGCTCTACCTCTGGAATTGACATCCTCCCCCTCTGCAAAGAAGGGGGATTCCAACAGCAACTACCCCACGAGGAGGAGGTCGCGTTGAGGTTCACGGTTCGCAGGCTCGCCCGACGGCGAGCCTCCCCGTGCAGACACGGCCTGCCCTGCCGCGTGTTGAATGTTGCGGGCCGCGTTCACGTCGGCGTTGCTGGCGTATCCGCAGGATCGGCAGCGGAAGACAGCTCTCGCGCGCCCTCCGATCCACGATCCCGCAGGCCGAGCACCGCAGACTCGTAAACGCGGGGTTGACCTTCACTAGTCGGCCCACGGCCTTGTGCTCCAAACGCCCGACCAGCAGGCCCCAGCCCGCCGCGAGAATGGAGCGGTTGAGCCCGGCCTTCTGGCGGACATTACGGCCCGGCACTTCCAACGTGCCCTTGGCCGACCTGGTCATATTCCTGATCTTCAGGTCTTCCACACCGATGACGTCGAAACGCCGGGCCAGGTCGGTGCTAATCTCCTCCGCCCAATCCTTGCGCCGGTCCGCCTCACGCGCTTTCAATCTCGCGATCGCCAAGCGGACCTTCCCACGACGGTTCGACCCGCGCTTGGCCCGTGTGATCTTGCGCAGCAGTCGCAGCAGCCGTCTCTTCTCGCTGTCGCGGAGCGTAGGCGCCTTCAGCAACTCACCCGTGGACAGGGCTGCGCTCGCGGCCACACCCCGGTCAACGCCGACCACCTGCCCCGTTCCCGGCATAGGGATGGGTGGCGGGATCATGGCAAATGCCACGTGCCAGCGGCCCGTATGGTCGCGGGTGACGCGGTAGGACTTCATACCTTCCGGTACGGCGTGGGACCAGCGGAAGCGTACCCATCCCACCTTGGGAATCTTCACCTCGCCCACATTGCGGGACAAGCGGCGCACGGCGTCCGGCTTGACCGCGACGATCCGAAAGCCCTCTCCCCGGCCGCGTTTGCGCCAGGTCGGCCTGCGGTGGGACCCGGCGAAGAAGTTGCTCACGGCCTGAGCGAAGTCCTTGAGGGCCTGCTGCTGGACGATGACCGAACCGGCCCTCAGCCACGCGAACTCAGCCCTGGCCTCTGTCAACTGACGGCACTGATCAGCGAACCCCGGCGCGGCCTTACGGCCCGACCTCCAGCAGGCATGCTGTTCGACGGCCAGATTCCAGACAAAACGGGCGTGAGCGCAATGCTCCAGTAGTGCCGCCTCCTGGGCGGGCGTGGGCTGGAGCCGGTAACGGGACACGCCGATCAACTTAACGACCGCCACCGACAAAACCGGGACTACTGGAAACGACCCGCCGTTCCACGTCTTCGTCACCGCCCTGAAGGACGGGGACCACGCTGCAGGCGTCCGATGATCGGTACGGTCGCGCCGTACCGATCACCAAAGGTCACATGTTGATCATGTGGCCGGCGAGGCCGTGGATCGCCTCCTTGACCGCCTCGCCGAGCGTGGGGTGCGCGTGGACGTTGCGCGCGACCTCGTGCACCGTCAGGTCCCACTGCTGGGCCAGCGTCAGCTCCGGCAGCAGCTCGGTGACCTCGGGCCCGATCAGGTGGGCGCCGAGCAGCTCACCGTGCGTGTTGTCGCTGATGATCTTGACGAACCCGGCCGTGTCGCCCAGCCCGTGCGCCTTGCCGTTCGCCGTGAACGGGAACTTCGCCACCTTCACGTCATAACCCAGGTCACGCGCCTGCGCCTCGGTGTAGCCGAAGCTGGCGACCTGCGGCTGGCAGTACGTCGCCCGCGGGATCATCACGTAGTCGAGCTCCATGGTCTCCGCGTTGGCGATCGTCTCGGCGGCGATGATGCCCATGGACTCCGCGGCGTGCGCCAGCATCAGCTTGGCGGTGACGTCGCCGATGGCGAAGATGTGCGGCACGTTCGTACGGCAGCGCCCGTCCACCGCGATGGCGCCCCGGTCGGTCAGGGCCACGCCCGTCTTCTCCAGGCCGTAGCCGTCGACGCGCGGCTGGAACCCGATGGCCTGCAGCACCTTGTCGGCCTCGAGCACCTGCGTCTGGTCGCCCCTGGTGACGGTGACCTTGACGGAGGCGCCGCTGTCCTCGATGGCGTCCACGCGGGTCGAGGTCAGCACCTCGATGCCGAGCCGCTTGTAACGCTTGGCCAGCTCGGCCGACACCTCCTCGTCCTCCAGCGGCACGACCCGGTCGAGGAACTCCACGATCGTCACCTTGACGCCGTAGTTGTGCAGCACGTACGCGAACTCCACCCCGATCGCGCCGGCGCCCGCGATGATGATGCTGCCCGGCAGCTCCTCGGTGAGGATCTGCTCCTCGTACGTCACCACGCGCTCGGACAGCTGCGTGCCGGGGATCAGACGAGTGGTCGCCCCCGCCGCGATGATGCAGTTGGAGAACGTGATCGTCTCGCCGTTCACCTGGATCGTGTTCGCGTCCAGGAACGTGCCGCGACCGTCGTACTCCGTGATGGCGTTCTTCTTCATCAGGTAGTGAACGCCCTTGACCCGCCCGTCGGCCACCTTGCGGCTGCGCTGGAAGGCCGCCCCGTAGTCGAAGCTGACCTGGCCGCTGATGCCGAACGTCTTGGCCTCGTTGTTGAAGATGTGGGCCAGTTCGGCGTTGCGCAACAGCGCCTTGGACGGGATGCAGCCCACGTTCAGGCAGACGCCACCCCAGTACTTCTCCTCGACGACCGCGGTGCGCAGTCCGAGCTGGGCGGCGCGGACCGCGGCCGTATACCCTCCCGGACCCGCGCCGAGAACGACGACGTCATAGTGAGTGCTCATGAGTCGGACCATACCGTCAGCTAGACATCGACCTTGTACGAGAGGGTGAGCTCATCCGCCGGCACCCCGCGGATGCCCCAGTTCGTCTTGGGCATCTCGATGATGGTGATCTCGACGTCCTCCGGGTCATAGCCCGATCTGTCGTAGATCTCCCTGATCAGGGCCCGCTTGGCGTCGTCGCTCCGCCCGGTGAAGCAGATCACCTCGATGATGAGGTAATTCTCACTACGCCCTGGGCAGACGAAGTCGTCCTCGTCCAGCAGCAGGAACCGGTGGAAGCGCTTCTCCGGAGGCAGACCCCACGCGCTCACCAGGCACGACTGCACCAGATCGGAGATCTCCCGCTGCCGTCCGGCCCACACGTCCCTGCGCCCGTACACCTTCACCTGTGCCATGTCGGCCAATATAGAGGTCGTGATCCGCATACTCCTGGCCGACGACGAGGCCATGATCCGCGCCGGGGTCAGGGCGATACTCGCGTCCGACCCATCGCTGGAGGTGGTGGCCGAGGCGGGCGACGGCAGGCAGGCCGTCGATCTGGCCATCAGCCACCGGCCCGACGTGGCGCTGCTCGACATCCGCATGCCCAGGCTCGACGGGCTGGCCGCGGCGGGGGAGCTGCGCAGGGTCGCGCCGCGGACGGCCGTGGTGATGCTGACCACGTTCGGGGAGGACGACTACATCGCCAAGGCGCTCGACGTGGGGGCCAGCGGGTTCCTGCTCAAGTCGGGCGACCCGCGCGAGCTGATCGCCGGGATCCACGCGGTGGCCGAGGGGGCCGCGTACCTGTCGCCGAGGGTCGCCCAGCGGGTGATCGCGCAGCTCGGGGGCGCCAGGATGGCCAAGGGGGCCAGGGCCCGCGACCGCATCGAGGTGCTCACCGACCGCGAGCGCGAGGTGCTCGCCCTGGTCGGAGCGGGCATGTCCAACGCCGAGATCGCCCGCGAGCTGCACATCGTCGAAGGCACGGTGAAGGCGTACGTGAGCGCCATCCTCACCGGTCTCGACGTACGCAACCGGGTGCAAGCCGCGATCATCGCCCACGAGGCCGGGTTGGTAGCCTGACCCGTGATGTATCGCCTCGTATTCACGCAGGTCTTGCGGCGTTTCGACGCCGAGGCCGTGCACCATCTCACCGTGGGCGCCTTCGCGCTCCTCGCCCGGCTGCCCGTGCTCAAGCGGCTGCTCCACCGGGCGCTCGCCCCGCACGACCCGGCCCTGCGGGTGACCGCGTTCGGCGTGCACTTTCCCGGCCCGCTCGGGCTGGCCGCCGGGTTCGACAAGGACGCCGCGTGTGCCGAGGCCATCGCCGCGCTCGGCTTCGGCCACGTCGAGGTCGGCACGATCACCGCGCACGCCCAGCCGGGCAATCCGCGCCCGCGCCTGTTCAGGCTGGTGCGGGAGCGCGCGCTGATCAACCGGATGGGCTTCAACAACTCCGGGGCCGCGGCCGCCGCCCGCAGGCTGCGTCGCGCCCGCGGCGTCCCCGTCGTGGTCGGGGTGAACATCGGCAAGACCAAGGTGGTGCCCGAGTCGGGGGCCGTGGCCGACTACGTGGCCAGCGCCAGGCAGCTCGCCCCGCTGGCCGACTACCTCGTGGTCAACGTCAGCTCGCCCAACACGCCGGGTCTGCGGAACCTCCAGGCCGTCTCGCTGCTGCGGCCGCTGCTCACCGCGGTCAAGGAGGTCGCGGACGCCACGCCCCGCCGCACACCGCTGCTGGTGAAGATCGCGCCCGACCTCGCGGACGAGGACGTGGACGCGGTCGCCGACCTGGCGGTGGAGCTGGGCCTTGACGGGATCATCGCCACCAACACCACGATCAGGCACGGAGGCGAGACCGGCGGGCTGTCGGGCCGCCCGCTCAAGGGCCGCTCGCTGGAGGTGCTCAGGCGCCTGCGTGCCAAGGTCGGCGACCGCCTCACGCTGGTTTCGGTGGGCGGCGTCGAGGACGTGGACGACGTCTGGGAGCGCCTGCTGGCCGGGGCGACCCTGGTCCAGGGCTACACGGGCTGGATCTACGGTGGCCCGCTCTGGGCCTCGCGCATCCACCGCCAGCTCTCCAGACGCGTGCGCCGCCACGGCCTGAAGTCCATTACGGAGGCCATAGGTCGTACGGCCTAATCTAGGACGGGTGATTGAAGACGTACCCCTTTCGGACGGCGTCATCCTGCGCCTGGCCGCCGAGCAGGACGCCGAGGCACTCCTGCACGCCTACAACCGCAACCGCGACCACCTGAAGCGGTGGGAGCCCCGCAGGCCCGCGGAGTTCTTCACCTTGCAGGGACAGGCCCTGCGGCTCAAGGACCTGCTGGAGCAGCAGGCGCAGGGCCGCTCCATGCCGTGGGTGCTGGCCGACGGCGACGAGATCGTGGGCCGCGTGACGCTCAGCGGCATCGTCCGCGGCCCGTGGCTGAGCGCCGATCTCGGCTACTGGGTGGACGGCGGCTACACGGGCCGCGGCCTGGCCACCGGGGCCGTGCGGGAGGTGTGCCGCATCGCCGACCAGGAGATGGGGCTGCACAGGGTCGCGGCGAGCACCCTGCTCGACAACGTGGCCTCACAGAACGTGCTGCTCAAGGCCGGGTTCGAGCCGTACGGCACCGCTGATCGCTACCTCGCGATCGACGGCAGGTGGCAGGACAACCGCCTCTTCCAGCGCATACTCAACGACCGCCCGGCCCCCTGAGTCACACGCTCGGCCGGGTCGACTCCGCGTCGTGGGTCATGGCGTCGATGCGGCCCATCACGTCGGAGACGTTCACCACGCCCGGCCGGTGCGGGCGCCGCCGCTGCCAGGGGTGCGGCCCGCCGAGGGGCCGGTACTCCACCCCGATCGCCTCCAGCCGCCCCAGGTGCTCCTCCAGCCGCCCCGTGAAGCCGCCCGAGGACGACCCTGCCCAGGCCACCTCCGCCAGGGCGCAGGCCCTCGGCCACAGGCGGTAGTCCACCGTGCGGGCGTCGGGCACGCGCTCGGTCCAGAGCTGCGCCTGCACCCCCAGGACCCGCGCACGCTCCTCGTCCGTCCACGAGGCGGGTGCGGGGTCGAAGCCGGCCACATCGGAGACGGTGATCGCGTCCCCGATGGCCATCGGCTCGTCGGCGGAGGACGCCTCCGCGTAGTCGAAGTACAGCGGGAACACCGGGGTCGCCACCACGTCGTGCCCCGCCACCGCGGCCCGGCGGCCCACGCCCATGCCCCGCCACGGCATGACCACGGTGTCCTCGCGCAGCCCGCCGCTGACGAACGCCTCGTCCCACACCACGGCCCGCGCGCCCCGCTCGGCCAGCTCGTCCGCGAGCCGCCGCAGGAACCACGCCTGCAGGTCGTTGGCGGAGGCCAGCCCGAGCGAGTCGCGGTACGCGGCGATCTCCGCCGACTCGGTCCAGTGGTCCAGCACGACCTCGTCACCGCCGATGTGCACGTAGGGCGTCTCGCCCAGCGCCCCGATCAGCTCGTCGAAGATCGTGGTCAGGAACTCGACGGTCGGCGGCAGCGGCGACAGGATCGCGGAGGAGATGCCCCAGCGGTCGAGCACGTCGTACGGCTCCCCGGTGGCCCCGAGCGCCGGGTAGGCCGCCAGGATCGCCGACGCGTGCCCCGGCACGTCGATCTCGGGGACGATCGTGACGCACCGCGCGCGGGCGTAGGCGCCGATCTCCGCCAGGTCGTCGAGCGTGTAGTAGCCGCCGTGCGGGACCCCGTCGTACGTCTCCGGCTCACGCCAGAAGTTGGTCGCCGTGCGCGGGCGGTGCGAGGAGACCTCGTGCAGCAGCGGGTATGCCCTGCTCTCCACCCGCCACCCCTGGTCGTCCACCAGATGGAGATGGAGGCGGTTGAGCTTGTGCATCGCCATCAGGTCGATCAGGCGGAGTATCTCCCGCTTGGGGAAGAAATGCCGCGCCACGTCCAGATGCAGCCCACGCCAGGCGAACCGCGGCGCGTCCTCGATCCGCACCCCGGGCACGGGCCACGAGGCCCCGGTGGAGAAGCGGTAGGAGGCGTCGGGCAGCAACTGGTGCAGCGACTGCGCCGCGTAGAAGGCCCCGGCACGCCCGCCGGCCACGATCTCCACGCCCCGGGAGCCGACCGTCAGCCGGTAGGCCTCCTCGCCCAGCCCCGGATCCCGCCGTACGTCGATCTCACCTGAGTCGCCGGGGCGCAGGTCCAGGCTGGGGAGCGCGAGGCGTACGGCGTCGACCAGGTCGCCGGACACGGTCGCGCCCGAGGTCAGCTCGAAGGATGCGGAAAGCTCGGTGAGCAGCTCTGGGCGAGGGATCATGCTTTGAGATACTGCTGCAATCCGTTCGCCAGCGCCACTGCGACCTTCTGCCGGAACTTCGGATCCTTCATCTTGGCCGCGTCCCCGGCGTTGCGCATGTTGCCGCACTCGATGAAGATCTTCGGCACCGTCGACAGGTTGAGCCCGCCGAGGTCGTTGCGGTAGTCGAGCGCGTTGCGGCCGACGTAGTTGGAGTACGGGACGCCGGTGCCCTTGGCGTAGGCGTTGCGTACGGCGATCCCGAGCTTGCTCGAGGCGCCCACGACCGGGTCCACGGGGCCGTTGATCTTCTTCGGCATGATGATGTGGAAGCCGTGGTTGCCCGGGGCCGACCCGTCGCCGTGAATGGAGATCGCCGCGGCGGCCTTGGCCTTGTTGCCGATCGCGGCCCGCTGGGTGATGCAGGGGCCGACGCCGTTGTTGCCGGTCCTGGTCAGCTTGACCGTGGCCCCGCGGTCTTCGAGGATCTTGACGAGCCGCTGTGAGACGTCCCAAGTGAAGGCGGCCTCGGTAAAGCCGCTGTTGGTCTCGGTGCCCGTCGTGTCGCAGGGCTTCCACTGGGTCAGCACGTTGACCTTGCGGTTGATGGCCTTCGGGTCACGGTAGTTGCCGCCGTTGTGGCCTGGGTCGATCGCGATGACCTTGCCCTCGAGCGGCTTGGCGCTGGGCGGGGCCTGTTTGGCTGGAGCCTGCTCCACGACGGTCGCGGGAGCGGCCTGACCTGCCGCGGCGCCACCGGAGCCGGTGCCGCCACACGCGGAGGCGATCAGGCCGCAAACGGCGAGTACTGAGGCTTGCAGAGCACGCATGGCATCCAACTTACGACAAGCCTGGAGCTCAAGCCTGCCTTATGCCGACTACGGCGAGTGGAGGGGGCCGTGCGTCCTCTGGGCCCGCGCCCTCACCAGACGTGCTCGCCGACCTCCTGTCGCTCCAGCAGGGCGGCCAGCTCCCGCGCGTCCTCGGCGTCGAGCCCGAGGACGACGCGGGGCCGCCCCCATGGGTGGTCGAGGGAGTGGGCGACGTAGCTGGCGACCGACTCCGCGGTGCCGTCGTTGCCCCGGCCCCTTCCCGCCCGCCAGTGCCCCCAGGCACGCTCGAGCTCGGCCGCCGCGCGCTGGGCGCAGGACACCAGTTCCGGATCACGCATGACTGTTCCCCCGGATCAGATCGTGACCGGAGCGAATCCGGCCACAATTAGCATGACCCTGACGAGTAAACAGCCGCGCGGCCACGGCACCGCGCGGCTTGACCCAGCCTTGAGACTTTGCGCACAAGAAACCTGCTGCAGCAGACTGCCGCCCTACGGTCGTGTGCGTGATCCTCGCCATAGCGGCAGTCGGCTTTGCAGATTTCTTATTCGTCTTAAGCGGGACCCGTGCTACGTCGCACGATCAGCTCGGGACGGATCTCCCGCAGGCGCGAGACCTTGGCGGGATCCCCGATCCGGTCACTCAGCAGCGCCGCCGCCGACCTGCCCATAGTGCGGCGAGGCTGGTCGACGGAGGTGAGCGAGATGTGATGGGAGGCCGACAGGTGTGTGTTGTCATAGCCGACCACCGAGAGGTCTTGCGGGACACGCAGGCCCAGTTCGCTCGCGGCTGACAGCACGCCGAGCGCTACCACGTCATTGGCGGCGAAGATCGCCGTAGGCCTGGGGTCGCGGGTCAGCAGCGCGAGCGCCGCCTCCCTGCCGCCCTCCTCGGTCGAGTCCGCGGCCTCGACCATGATGTACGGCGCCAGCGAGTGCCTGCGCATCGCCACGAGGTAGCCCTCGCAGCGTGACGATCGGCGGCCCTCGATGTGCGCGATGCGCTTGTGGCCCAGCTCGACAAGGTGGTCGATGGCCAGGCGAGCGCCGAGCTGGTCGTCGTCGACCACGATGTCGACGCCGTCGAGCTCGATGTCACGTTCCCCTACGACGACGGTCGGGGTGTAGGCGGTGGCCTCGATCAGCGTCTCGCTGGTCGGCGCGATGCCCAGGAGGACCAGCCCGTCCACCCGGAGCTCGAGGAAGGCCTCCACGGCCTCGTCCTCGAAAGCCGGGTCCCACTGGCTGTTCCCTATGAGCATGCGCAGCCCGTCGCCGTGCAGGCTCTCCTGCAGGCCGTCGAGGAACTCGGCGTAGAACGGATTGTGCAGGTCGGCGACGAGCGCGCCCACCAGATGCGTACGGCCTTCCACCAGGCTCCGCGCGACCGCGTTCGGCCGGTAGCCGAGTTCGCGGGCGGCCTGTAGCACGGCCTGGCGCCGGTGCTCGCTCACGTGCGGGGAGCCGCGCAGCACGAGAGAGACCAGCGATTTCGAGACGCCGGCTCGTTCGGCGACGTTACGGATGGTCGGTCTGGGCCGAGGCAGCGTGTCTACCTCTCTGAGCTCAGTAATGGTTGAAGTGTTGACGGGCGGTCCTGACATGTGTCTCCCCCGCGATGCGGATATGGGCACCTGTCTGACCAAACGATCGAGTTAGCCGCAGGGTACGGCCTCGGTCACTGATTGACTCAGGGATGCCGATATTGACCGGATAGCCACACGTCAACCGGCGGCATGGCGTCGGCTACTGTGCAGGTGTGACACCCGGGAAGTCAGCCGAGACGGCACGACCGGCGCGGCGCAGGCTCAGCGTCGACCGGCGTCGCGAGGAGCTCATGGCGGCCGCGCTCGAGCTGTTCAGCACCCGCGACGCGGAAGACGTCTCGATCGACGACGTCGCCTCCGCGGCAGGTGCTTCGCGGGCCCTGGTCTACCACTACTTCGGGGGCAAACAGGAGCTCTATGTGGCCGCGCTGAAAAGCGCGGCGGAGCAGTTGGAGTCCCGGCTGCGCCCCCAAGAGGGCGGCAGGCCGCTCGACGAGCTGGCCTCGGGGCTCAGGCGTTACTTCGATTTCGTCGAGGAGCACGCGACCGGTTTCGCCGCGTTGCTGCGTGGGGGACCCGCCGACAGGGCGGGCGAGGTCGGTGAGATCGTCGACGGTGTGCGCCTCCGCCTCTTCCGCCTCATCCAGAAGCAGATGAGCGTCGAGGAGCCGAGCCCGGTGCTCCGCATGACCCTGCGGTCGTGGATCGCCTCCGTGGAGACGGCCGGCCTCGACTGGCTCGAGCGCCGCGACATCGAACGACCGACGCTGGAAAAGCTGCTCGTCGATCACATGGTCGCGCTGCTCGGCGTGGCCGCCGCGCACGACGACGACGTGGCCAGGCTGCTCGAGCGGCTGGCGTAGAGATCCCTCGCGGGAAGAATGGCGCCGGGCGGGCGGCGCCAACTCTCCCATGCGACGTTGTCGTCACAGTGGTGCACCAGGCCGTCGGCCTGGCTCACCAAACCCCCCTGAGGTTCGTGACGACCCCTCACTTACTCCGAGCGCTGCTGCGGAATGCCCGCGAGCAGTGCCCGGACCTCGGTCTCCCGGTAACGCCGATGACCGCCGAGGGTGCGAATCGACGTCAACTTACCCGCCTTGGCCCACCGCGTAACGGTCTTGGGGTCGACCCTGAACATGGTCGCGACCTCGGCGGGCGTGAGCAGTGGCTCGGCCTCGGGTGTACGAGCTGACATTTGTGCGGCCTCTCCTCCGTGTGGACCGGCTTAGCGATCCTGTGACTGCCTTTGCGCGTGTCACGGATGTCCCTCTATGGCACAGAGCGTGCGGCTTTTCTGAGCCATATGCGGCATCACCCGATGTGACCATACCGCCACGCAGAGCGATTGGCGAGCCCTTCTTTGACCCAACTGCCCGCCCTCATGGGGATGTCACGCTCGGTGATTCTAGCGACACGGTTCGTGGTATCGCAGTGAAAACGGCAAACTACTCAGTTCGCAGAAGAGAGCAGCCGCGAGACGTGACCTACTCATGCAGGTCAGACGGTCGTATTGGGCCTCAGTTGGCAGATTCCAGCTGTTGCATTGACTTCCACCGGAGGATCACCCTCTGGTACATGGCGTAGGCAAGTTCTTCTTGACCCGTGTCCAGGCCCGTCAGAGCGGCCGCGAGCTCCGCGACCGACTGGTCCGCCTGCAGCGCGTCGTCGTCCATGAGGTGAACCAGCCCGCCGTAGTCGAGCTCGACCAGTGAGTGGGGATGGAACTCCTCCAGCCACCTGGCGATGTCCTCCACGTCGAAGTTGGCCGCGGCATCCCCCAGGTGCCGGCGCATCACGCCGAGCGCGCGAGCCGTCCGCCTCCTCGCCTGTGCCATGGAGGTGACGTAGATGAGGTTACGTCCGGTAGTGGTCGTCACATCCTGTCCAGGTGTGGAGGAGCCAAGCACCAGCCAGCGCTCGTTTCCATCAAACGGCACGAACCACGATGGCGGCACATGCCACGCCGTGGTGCGAATGTGGGTGCGCAACGCGGACGAACCGGCCTGCCGCTTGAACCGGTCGAAGTCGTCCGCGGTCTGGTCGGCGATGGCCTTGGGCACGAGACGGTCCATCAGCTTCACGGGAGTGGTGCCACGCAGCCTTGAGAAGGCCAGCCACGAGCGCAGACGGGTTTGCCAAGGGCATACGTATAGCCGGTCCTCAACGCGCCTCAGATAGGCGTTGGGGCTCTCCTGGGCGGGAACGGGTTGGGGGGGGATGCCGAGAAGGCGCATCACCGACTCGCCGTGCTCCGCATTGAGCGCGTTCGCGCGCCGTGGGCGGTCTCGTGAGTCGGCGTAGTCGGCCCACAGCTTGCGCTCGGACTCGGCGAACGCGGTCAGTGGCTCATAGACGCGGAGGTAGGCGGCATAGGGCAGCACGGAGGCATCGTGTCACGAAGCGAACCTGCGTGCACCGTTGAGGCTTACTACGCTGAGAGGCGATCTCCGTCGCGAAGGCGCGGCGGACCGGACAGGGAGTCACCACCGTGACCGACGTCTTCGGCTCGTCCCACAAGGACGTCCACGAGCAGGTCGTGTTCTGCGCCGACGAGCAGAGCGGCCTGCGTGCCATCATCGCCATCCACAACACGGCACTGGGCCCGGCCCTGGGGGGCACGCGGTTCTACCCGTACGAGAGCGAGAGCGCGGCCCTGGCCGACGTGCTCAATCTCGCCAAGGGCATGGCCTACAAGAACGCGCTGGCCGGGCTCGACCTGGGAGGCGGCAAGGCAGTCATCATCGGCGACCCGGCTCGCGACAAGAGCGAGGCGCTGCTGCGCGCGTACGGGCGATTCGTGCAGTCGCTCGGCGGCCGCTACATCACGGCGTGCGACGTGGGGACCTACAGCGAGGACATGGACGTCATCGCCCGCGAGTCCCGCTTCGTGACCGGCCGCACCCGGGCCCATGGCGGGGCGGGTGATTCCTCCATCCTCACGGCCTTCGGTGTGTTCCAGGGCATGCGGGCCTCGGCCGAGCGCGTGTACGGCACGCCGTCGCTGCACGGCAGGCGAGTCGGCGTCGAAGGGGTCGGCAAGGTGGGCCACCGCCTGGTCGAGCTCCTGCGCGAGGACGGCGCCGAGGTGGTGATCTGCGACGTCGATCCCAAGGCGGTCGAGCGCGTGCGCCAGCATCGCCCGGAGGTGGACGTGGTGGCCGACGCGGTGGAGCTGACCGGGTCCGACATCGACGTGTTCGCGCCGTGCGCGCTGGGCGGCGCTCTCGACGACGCCGCGGTCGTCAGGCTCCGGGCCAAAATCGTCTGCGGCGCGGCCAACAACCAGCTGGCCCATCCCGGTGTCGAGAAGCAACTCGCCGAGCGGGGCATCCTGTACGCGCCCGACTACGTCGTCAACGCCGGGGGAGTGATCCAGGTCGCGGACGAGATCGAGGGCTTCGACATGGAGCGAGCCAGGTCGAAGGCGACCCAGATCTATGACACGACTCTGAAGATCTTCCGAATCGCGGCCGATGAGGGCGTTCCTCCCGCCGTCGCAGCGGATAGGCTAGCCGAGCGCAGAATGTCGGAAGTCGGGCGTATTCGGGGCATTTGGCTGGGCCGCTGACGCCCCGCGCCCATACGACGTACCGAGCTGGGCACAAAACAGGTACGGTAATAGGCGAACGATAGGCTGACGCCCAAAGTGAGCGGCGTCAGTGTGTGGTGCGTTAGCGACGAGGGGTCGGGGACGACCCCACACGAGGGGGTCGAGCCAATGGGGCGCGGCCGAGCAAAGGCCAAGCAGGTCAAGGTTGCTCGCCAGCTGAAGTACAACAGCGGTGGCACGGATCTTGACCGTCTTCGCGACGAACTCGGGGTCGGAGACTCCAGCAGTGACGACGCCGACGACCTCAACGATGAGCTGGCGGATCGCTATGCCGATTACGCCGATGACTATGGCGCCGGAGACGACGACGATGGCCGTCCTTCCGGTCGTCGGTAGCCGTCCTGGTTGATGTGGCGAAGGCCCCGGCGCGGGTCCGCGTCGGATCTTCCCATGCTCGTCGGGCCCCACGGGCAACCGTGGGGCTTCGTCACGTGGACGTTATTTACGCTTTGAGCCCCCGCCCGCCAACGGGCCGGGGGCTCAAGTCGCGCTACCGGTAGTGCGACTGCCCGTTTCCAGGGACGATCTCACCCATCACCCAGGCGTCCACTCCCCGGGCCGCGAGCACCCGGATGGCCTCGTCCGCGGAGTCGGCGGCCACCACGGCCGCCATCCCGACCCCGAGGTTGAACGTCCGGTCCATGTCCGCCTGCGCGATCCCGCCATGCCCGGCCAGCACGCCGAAGACGGCCGGCGGCGTCCACGAGGACCGGTCCAGCACCGCGTCCAGATGCCCCGGCAGCGACCGCGACAAGTTGCCCTCGATGCCCCCGCCCGTGATGTGCGCGTAGGCGTGCACGTCGACGGCCTTGGCCAGCTCCAGGCAGTCGAGCGAGTAGATCCGGGTGGGCTCCAGCAGCTCCTCGCCCAGCGGCCGCCCCAGCTCGGGCAGCACCGCGTCAAGGGAGAGCGAGGCCTCGCGCAGCACGTGGCGCACCAGCGAGTAGCCGTTCGAGTGGATGCCCGAGGACGCCAGCCCCAGCACCGCGTCGCCCGCCTGGACCCGCGAGGGCCCCAGCATGGAATCGGCCTCCACGACGCCCGTGCCGGCCCCGGCCAGGTCGTACTCGTCCGCTCCCATCGCCCCGGGGTGCTCGGCCGTCTCGCCGCCCACCAGCGCGGCCCCCGCCAGGCGGCAGCCCTCGGCGACCCCGCCGACGATCTCGGCGATGCGCTCGGGGACCACCTTGCCGCAGGCGATGTAGTCGGTCATGAACAGCGGCTCGGCCCCGCACACCACCAGGTCGTCGAGGACCATGCCGACCAGGTCGATGCCGATCGTGTCGTGCTTGCCGTACTGCTGGGCGATCATGACCTTGGTGCCCACGCCGTCGGTGGAGGTGGCGAGCAGCGGCCGCCGGTAGCGCAGCAGCGCCGAGGCGTCGAACAGCCCGGCGAACCCGCTGGCGTCGTCGACGACCTCGGGCCGCCGTGAGCGCGCCACCTTGGCCTTCATCAGGTCGACGGCGCGCTCGCCCGCCGCGATGTCGACGCCGGCGGCCTCATATGTGCTCACGCAGCCTCCTTCGTCGGCAGCGTGAGCACAGTGCTGCTGTGTCGATTGGTTCGCTCGCTACGCTCGCTCACGCTTTGCTCTCCAGCACGAACTTGCCCACGTTGTCCTGGTCGATGGGAATGGGGTACGAGCCGTCGAAGCAGGCCCTGCAGAGGCGCTCCGCGGGAATGGTGGTGGCCTTGGTGAGGCCCTCCAGGGAGATGTAGCCGAGCGAGTCGGCGCCGAGCGAGGCCCGGATCTCCTCGACCGTCAGCGACCCCGCGATCAGCTCCGCCCTGGTGGCGAAGTCGATGCCGTAGAAGCACGGCCAGGCCACGGGCGGCGAGGAGATGCGTACGTGCACCTCCTTGGCCCCGGCCTCGCGCAGCATGCGGACGATGGCCCGCTGCGTGTTGCCGCGCACGATGGAGTCGTCCACGACCACCAGCCGCTTGCCCTCGACCACCTCGCGCAGCGGGTTGAGCTTCAGCCGGATGCCGAGCTGGCGGATGGTCTGCGAGGGCTGGATGAACGTGCGGCCCACGTAGGAGTTCTTGACCAGGCCCTGCCCGTACGGGATCCCGCTCTCCTGGGCGTAGCCGACGGCGGCCGGGGTGCCGGACTCCGGCGTGGGGATGACCAGGTCGGCCTCGACCGGGTGCTCGCGGGCCAGCACGCGGCCGACCTCGACCCGGGTGACCTGCACGCCACGCCCGGCGATGGTGGTGTCGGGGCGGGCGAGGTAGACGTACTCGAAGAGGCAGCCCTTCGGCTCGGCCAGGGCGAACCTGCGCGACCTGACGCCGCGCTCGTCGATGGTGAGCAGCTCGCCCGGCTCGATCTCGCGGACGTACGTGGCGCCCACGATGTCGAGCGCGGCCGTCTCGGAGGCCACCACCCAGCCCCGCTCCAGCCGGCCCAGGACCAGGGGGCGGATGCCCTGCGGGTCGCGGGCCGCGTAGAGCGTCTTCTCGTCCATGAACACGAGCGAGTAAGCGCCCTTGACCTGCGGGAGCAGCTCCGCCGCCGTGTCCTCGATGGAACGGCTGCGGTCCTGCGCGAGCAGCGTGGTCAGGACCTCGGTGTCGGTCGTCGCGCGGGTGGAGCCGGGAGCCAGGCGCTGGGCCAGCTCCGGGGTGTTGATGAGGTTGCCGTTGTGGGCGAGCGCGAGCCCACCGACCTCGGTGGAGCTCAGCGTGGGCTGCGCGTTCTCCCACACGCTCGAGCCGGTGGTGGAGTAGCGGCAGTGGCCGATGGCCAGGTGGCCGCGGAGGGTGCTGAGCACCGACTCGTCGAAGACCTGGGCGACCAGGCCCATGTCCTTGTAGACGAGAATGCGGCTGCCCTCGCTGACCGCGATGCCCGCGGACTCCTGACCGCGGTGCTGCAACGCGTACAGCCCGTAGTAGGTGAGTTTGGAAACTTCCTCGCCCGGAGCCCAGACGCCGAAGACGCCACAGGCGTCTTTAGGAGCGCGGTCATGGGGGTCCAGGTCATGGCCGAGCCGGCCGTCGCCCTTCAGCACATGCCTCAGTCTAGGTTGACGGCTTCTGTGCTCGCACACTCGGGGGCGATATCGAGGACCTGGGTTGACCTGCCCGGCCGTGGTTCGCGGCCCAACCGCAGGGCCGGCCCTCGCCGCTTTGTCGCATGGAGACCCAAGTATGGGCGGCCTTTTACCGTGTCGTCTGGTTTAACCGATGCCCTCCGCGAAAGGGTGAAGTATCCGGCATGCAGACCGTCGGGGAGACGCAGCGTGACCACATCTGGGGACCCGAACGAGCCCCGCCCGGGGCAGGACCCGCGCGAAGGCCGTCGGGAAGAGGAAGAGCCGGGCCAGCCCGCGCCCGATTGGTGGCGCGAGGGGGAGACTCCCGAGGAGGGCGGAGAGCGTCCTGGGGAGGGCGAGGAGCCGATCGCTCCCGTGCCACCCGTGGTGCCGCCGCCCGACGTGCCGCCGACGCACGAGCCGAGGCCGGGCGGCGAGCCGACCCATCCCGACCTGCCCACCTCGCCCGAGACCCCGCCGCCCGTCGGCGGCGATGCCGAGAAGACCCAGGCGTTCCCCGTTCCCGGGGCCACTCCGACGTACCCCGGCTGGGGAGGCACTCCCGGCGAGGGGGAGCCGCCGGCCAAGCCGACGCCGTCGCGCTATGAGGAGGGCGGGCCGCCGTCCTTCACGCCGCCGGAGCAAGGCGCGCCACCGTCCGGGGCGGACGCCGAGACGACCCCGCCCGGGGGATTCCCCCCGCTAGGGGGAGGCCCTCCGCCGACTGGTCAGGGCATGCCTGGTGGCGGCCCGTACCAGGGCGCGTACGGCGCCCCGCAGGGCCAGGAGCCGACGGTCCCGGGCACCATGCCCTCCAGCCCGTACGGCGGCCCGCCCGGCTACGGCCCGCCACCCGCGGGAGCCCCTTACGGCGTCCCCTACCAGCAGGCCCAGCCGGGCAGCGGCCTGGCCACCGCGTCGCTGGTGCTCGGCGTGGCCAGCCCGTTCCTGGTGTTCGTCTGCTTCACCGGCGTGATCACGGCCATCCTGTCGATCGTCTTCGGCTGCGTGGCGCTCGCCAAGCGCGTCGGCAAGGGCCGCGCCATAGCCGGCATCGTGATCAGCGCCCTCTCGCTCGTCCTCTTCGCGATCGTGGCCATCTGGTTCTGGAGCGTGGTCCAGGAATGCGCCCACCTGCCGGGCCAGCTCGCCGACAGGTGCTTCGAGCAGAAGTTTCCCTGGATGAGCGGCACCCGCTAGAGCGGTAGATGCTCCGACAGGTCCGCCCGCGCCCCGCTGGCGGACACCAGGCCTTTCGCCATGGCCTCGGCCCAGGTCAGGCGGCCCAGGGCGAGCTCGATCCAGGTGCGCCCGTCCATCTCCACCACGTTCGGCGGCGTGCCCCGGGTGTGGCGGGGGCCTTCGATGGCCTGGACGGCGGCGTACGGCGGGACGCGGACCTCGACGGTCCTGCCCGGCGCGGCGGTCGCCAGCTTGTCGAGCAGGAAGCGCACCGCCTGCCTGCCCGCGTCGCGCTCGGGCTTGACCCCGCGGTCGTAGGCGGCCAGCACGGCGGCCACGAGCGCGTCGGGGAGCGAGGAGGCGGGGCCGTCGTAGGGAGGCTCGTCCAGGGCGACGAGCTGGCCGTCGAGCGCCGATCTCAGCTTTTCCTGATCCAGTTTGCGTGGTGGCACCCCACCATTGTCTCCCTGGAAGCGTTCATCGAGACGGAGGTCTTCGTTCACCTCAGGTTTCGCCGGCAGCCGTACTCTCCCGGCGGTACAACCGCGCACACTTATGGAGGACCTGTGGCGAACCCCAACGCGGGCGGGCGGCTGCTGCCGTTGCTCTCGACCCCGCACAAAGGCGGTCGCTCCGCGCTGACCTGTCAGTTCCGCTGCGGCAACGCGTGCGCGCATGACGTGGCCAACACCACTGGCAACGCCTACTTCGGCGATGTGGTGAAGGAGGCGCTGTCGCGGCGCGGCGTGCTGCGCGCCGGCGCGCTCGGCGCCCTCGTGGCCGGCGCGGGCATCGCGGGGGCCGCGCCTGCCATGGCCGACGAGCCGGAGGCGGCGGCCGCGGCCAAGGGTGGGCCGACCGGCGACATTCGTTTCACCCCGGTGGCGCCGAACAAGAACGACGCGTTGAGCATCCCCGAGGGCTACCGCTCGTCCGTGGTCGTGCGCTGGGGCGACCCCGTGCTGCCCGACGCGCCCGCCTTCGACTTCGACAACCAGACTGCGGACGCGCAGAACAAGCAGTTCGGCTACAACTGCGACTACGTCACGCTCCTCCCGATGGGGCGCGACCGCGGCCTGCTCTGGGTGAACCACGAGTACACCGACGAGAGCCTGATGTTCCGCGGTTACACCGGTGGCGCGGCCGCGACCGAGGAGCAGATCAAGATCGCGCTG
This sequence comes from Nonomuraea sp. NPDC049784, assembly GCF_040659615.1. Classification (NCBI taxonomy): domain Bacteria; kingdom Bacillati; phylum Actinomycetota; class Actinomycetes; order Streptosporangiales; family Streptosporangiaceae; genus Nonomuraea; species Nonomuraea sp. NPDC049784. The sequence continues at coordinate 31,503 of NZ_JBFAMX010000008.1, read as the reverse complement.
GCCGCGCACGGCGGCGCGGTCGTGGAGATCGAGCGGGCGAACGGCACGGGCGAGTGGAAGCTGGTCACCAAGGGACGCCGCCGCTACAACCGCCGCATCACCGCTCAGACCCCCATGACCTTCTCCGGCCCCGCGGCCGGCAGCGACCTGCTCAAGACGGCCGCCGACTCCGAGGGCCGCAAGCCCGTCGGCATGCTGAACAACTGCTCGGGCGGCACCACCCCGTGGGGGACGGTGCTGACCGCCGAGGAGAACTTCGACCAGTACTTCGTCAACGGCGACAAGGTGCCCGAGGCGCAGAAGCCGTACATCTCCCGCTACACGATCACCACGGGCACGCCGTCGAGCAGCCGCAGGTTCGACCGGGTCGAGGAGCGCTTCGACCTGGCCAAGCACCCGAACGAGGCCAACAGGTTCGGCTGGGTCGTGGAGATCGACCCGTTCGACCCGCAGTCCACGCCGGTCAAGCGGACCGCGCTCGGCCGGTTCAAGCACGAGGCCGCCAACACGACGCTGGCCCGCGACGGCCGTCTGGTCGTGTACATGGGTGACGACTCGCGCTTCGAGTACATCTACAAGTTCGTCTCGAAGAACCGCTACATCCCGGGCTTTGACCGGCACAACCGGACGCTGCTGGACGAGGGCACCCTGTACGTGGCCAAGTTCACCGGCGACAGCCCCGCCGCCGAGATCGACGGGAGCGGCAAGCTGCCCTCCGACGGCCAGTTCGACGGCTCGGGCGAGTGGATCCCGCTGGTCTCGGGCGACAAGTCGTACGTGGACGGCATGACCGCCGCCGAGGTCCTCGTCTACACCCGCGTGGCCGCCGACAAGGTGGGCGCGACCAAGATGGACCGCCCGGAGGACATGGAGCGCAACCCGGTCACCGGCGGCGTGTACGTGGCGCTGACCAACAACACCAACCGCACCGCGGCCCAGGTGGACGAGGCCAACCCGCGCCCGTCGAACAAGCACGGCCACATCCTGGAGCTCGTGGAGCAGCGGAACGACGCGGGCGAGAAGACGTTCGCCTGGTCTCTCCCGCTGGTCTGCGGCGACCCGAACGACGCCACCACGTACTTCGGCGGCTACGACAAGACCAAGGTCTCGCCGATCTCGTGCCCGGACAACGTGACGTTCGACAAGGACGGCAACCTGTGGATCGCCACGGACGGCAACCAGCTCGGCAGCAATGACGGCATGTTCGTGATGTCCGTACGCGGCAAGGAGCGCGGCCACCTGCGCCAGTTCCTCACCGTCCCGGTCGGGGCCGAGACCTGCGGTCCGCTGGTCACCGAGGACCAGCGCAGCGTGTTCGTGGCGGTGCAGCACCCGGGCGAGACCGACGGCGCCAGCCCGGACAACCCCTCCAGCCGCTGGCCCGACGGCGCCCAGCCGCGCCCGTCGGTCGCGGTGGTCTGGCACGGCCAGGGCAAGAAGATCGGCGCTTGACCTCAAGTTAACTCGAGGCCGTACTGTTCCGTGCCATGAGCATGGAGATGACCGCACGGCACCAGCTGTACTCGATGAACAACCAGACGGAGCGTCGCCCTGTCACCAGGGCGACGCTCCGTCGCATAGGTGGCTTCGCCCGGCCGCACCGCCTGAGAATCACGCTGTTCCTGCTGCTCAGCGTGGTGATGGCGGGCCTGGCGGTGGGATCCCCGCTGCTCGCGGGCCGGGTGGTGGACGCGATCTTCCACGGCGAGCCGCTGGACGTGGTCGTCGTGGTGGCGCTGGCGATCGCGGGCCTGGCGCTCGCCGAGGCGGGGCTCGGGCTGCTGAACCGGTGGCTGTCGGCGAGCCTGGGCGAGGACCTGATCCTCGACCTACGTACGGCCGTCTTCGACCACGTACAGAAGATGCCGATCGCGTTCTTCATGAGAACGCGCACCGGCGCGCTGGTCAGCCGCCTGAACAACGACGTGATCGGGGCGCAGCGGGCCTTCACCGACACCCTTTCCGGCGTGGTGGGCAACGCCGTGACGCTTCTGCTGACGCTCATCGCGATGATCGGCATCTCCTGGCAGATCACGCTGCTCGCGCTGCTGCTACTCCCGGTGTTCCTGCTGCCCGCCCGGCGGATGGGCACGAGGATCGCCAGGCTGCGGCGCGAGGCGGCCGACCACAACGCGGCCATGGGCACGCAGATGACCGAGCGCTTCTCGGCGCCCGGCGCGACGCTGGTGAAGCTGTTCGGAAGGCCCGCGCACGAGTCGGCCGAGTTCGCGAGCAGGGCCAGGCGGGTACGCGACATCGGCGTGCGCTCCGCCATGAACCAGTCGACGTTCGTCACCGCGCTGACGCTGGTCTCCGCGCTGGCCCTGGCGCTGGTGTACGGGCTCGGCGGCTTCTACGCCCTGCGTGACCAGCTCGCGCCGGGCGCGGTCGTGTCGATGGCCATGCTGCTCACCCGCCTCTACGCGCCCCTGACCGCGCTGGCCAGCGCCCGCGTGGACGTCATGAGCGCGGTCGTCAGCTTCGAGCGCGTCTTCGAGGTCCTCGATCTCAAGCCGCTCATCCAGGAGAGGCCCGGCGCCCGCGAGGTTCCGGAAGGCCCGGTGTCGGTCGAGTTCGACGACGTGCGCTTCGCCTACCCCTCGGCTGACAAGGTCTCCCTCGCCTCGCTGGAGGAGGTCGCCACGCTCGACTCGCGCGGCGGCGTCGAGGTGCTGCACGGCCTCTCGTTCAAGGCCGAGCCCGGCCAGATGGTGGCGCTGGTCGGTTCGTCCGGCGCGGGCAAGTCCACGATCGCGCAGCTGCTGCCCAGGCTGTACGACGTCGACTCGGGGTCGGTACGGCTCGGCGGCGTGGACGTACGCGACCTGACCGCCGACTCGATCCGCGACACGCTCGGCATGGTCACCCAGGACGGCCACCTGTTCCACGAGACGATCAGGGCGAACCTGCTGCTGGCCCGGCCAGAGGCGAGCGAGGACGAGATCTGGGACGCCCTCACCAGGGCCAGGCTGGCCACCCTGATCGAGTCGCTGCCCGACGGGCTCGACACGGTCGTGGGCGAGCGCGGCTACCGCCTGTCGGGCGGCGAGCGCCAGCGGCTGACGATCGCCAGGCTGCTGCTGGCCAGGCCCAGGGTGGTGATCCTGGACGAGGCCACGGCGGCGCTCGACTCCACCTCCGAGGCGGCCGTGCAGGCGGCGCTCGGGGAAGCGCTCGAAGGCAGGACCGCCGTGGTGATCGCGCACCGGCTCTCCACGATCCGCGCCGCCGACCTCATCCTGGTGATCGAGGACGGGCGCGTGGTCGAGCGCGGCACGCACGCCGACCTGCTCGCCGCCGGCGGCCGCTACGAGGAGCTGTACCGCACTCAGTTCGACGAGCCCACGGTGGCGGCGGCCTGAGGTTGGTCCTGCCGCTCCGCGTGTTCATGGCCTCACTTCGTGAGGCGGGCTCGGTCGCCCTCGATGCCGCCGCCTTCCCCCGCTCTGGTCGCTTCGCTCCCGCCGCTCCTCCAGGCGACGGCGCTCCCCTCGCAGCGAGTCTCGCAGGGAGTAGAGCGCGACAGGGATCGCCGCCAGCACCACGACGGCCGCGATGACCAGGGTGAACTGGTACGCGTCCAGGAAGGCCGTCAGCGGCGGCTGGTCGCTGCCGCTCTGCCTGGAGCTCAGGATCGCCCCCAGCACGGTGACGCCGAGCAGCCCGAACACCTCGCGTGACACGTTCAGGACGCCCGAGGCGATGCCGGACCTGCCCTTGGGCATGCCGCCGAGGACCGCGGCGGTCAGGGGCACCAGCATGCCGCCGCCCAGCCCGTAGAGGAGGAACCAGGGCGCCACGTCCGCGTAGTCGGCGTCGGCGCCCACGCCGGAGAGCAGGTAGATCGCCGTCCCCATGAGCGCCATCCCGAGCGCCACCGTGCGGGCGATGCCGATCCGCGCGCTGATCCGCTGCGACAACATCGCGATCACTGCCATGACCAGGGCCATCGGTACGAACGCCGCGCCCGCCTGGGTGGGGGAGAAGCCGAGCACGTTCTGCAGCCACAGGGCGCTGAAGAAGTAGATGCCGAAGACGCCGAACGACCAGACGCCCATGGTGAGCAGCCCGCCCGTGAACACCCTGGCCCTGAACAGCGACACCGCGATCATGGGCTCGGCGACCCGCGTCTCGGCCAGCACGAACGCCACGGCCGCCGCCGCGAACACGCCGAACGCGGCCAGGATCTCCGGCGAGGTCCAGCCGGCGCCCTGGCCTTCGATGAGCGCGTAGGTCAGGGCGAACAGGGCGACGGCGGAGGTGGCCAGGCCCGGCAGGTCGATGCGGCGCCGTACGCGGGTGAATGCGGGTTTGACCGCCCACATCCCCAGGCCGAAGGTCACCACCCCGATCGGGACGTTGATCAGGTAGATCCAGCCCCAGTGCAGGTTCTGGCTGATGAAGCCGCCCGTGATGGGGCCGAGCGCCATGGAGAGCGCCCCCGCGGCGCTCCAGATGCCCACGGCCCTCCCGCGCTCGCCCGGCTCGGGGAAGATCTGGGTGATCAGTGTCAGCGCGGTGGGTGTGAGCAGCGCCGCCCCGACGCCCTGCGCGGACCGCGCGGCGACCAGGGCCGCCCCGGAGCCGGCCAGCCCGGCGGCCAGCGAGGACAAAGTGAAGACCGCCAGCCCGCCGAGGAACACCCGGCGGGCCCCGAACACGTCCGCGAGCCGCCCGCCGACCAGCATGAGGCCGGCGAAGACCAGGATGTACGAGCTCGCGATCCACTCAAGACCGGAGATCGTCAGCCCGAGCTCCCGCTGGATCGTCGGCAACGCGACGTTGCCCACGTTGTTGTCCAGATAGGTCATGAAGGTGCCCAAGGTCACCGCGACCAGCGCCCACCATCTCACGACATTTCCTCCTATACGCCGTACTTGTACGTCGTATAGTTGAACTTGTACGGCGTATAGTTGTCAACCGTGATGGGAAAACTGACCGCGCAGGCGATCGCGGAACGGGCCCTGGAGATCGGCGACACCGAAGGGCTCGACGCCGTGACGATCCGGCGCCTGGCCACGGACCTGGGCGTGACCCCTATGGCGCTCTACTGGCACTACAAGAACAAGGAGCAGCTGATCGTCGGCATGGCCGACCACCTGATCGGCGGCTTCGCCCCCAAGCGGGCCGACGATCGCCCGTGGCAGGAGCAGCTGCGCGATCTGATCGAGGGCCTGATCAGGACGCTGCGCACGCATCCCTGCGCCAAGGGCGTGATCGAGCAGATCGACCCGGTCGAGGTGCCGAACTTCCTCGCCGTCTGGGACCAGGCGCTCGGCCTGGCCCGCAGAGCCGGGTTCGGCGTCGAGGAGAGCTGCCTGATCAGCAAATACCTGCTGCAGAGCGCCATCTCCATCGCCGACGCCCCCGTGCACGTCAAGGTCGTGGACCCGGCCGCGATCAGGGCCAAGCTGATCGGCCTGCAGTCGTTGCCCGAGGAGACGTACCCGCACCTGGTCGAGATGGCCTCACCGCTCGTCAGAGGGACGCAGCCGGGGCTGTATGACACGTTCGGCGTGGATCTCGTGCTCAGCGGCATCGAGGCGCTGGCGGCCAGGCGTTAGAGTCTCGAGCATGTCCTTCGAGCTGATCTGCGAGATCGAACCTCCCACCAAGCCCGATCTGAAGCACGTCAGGCACCAGATCGGCACGATGAGCAAGATCGCCCACTCGTTCCTCATCCCGGACAACCACATCGGCCGCGCCACGGTGTCGAGCGTGGCGGTGGCGCACGAGGTCGAGGCGATGGGCGGGCGCGGCATCGCCTGCCTCAACTCGCGCGACCGCAACCTGCTCGGCTTCCGCCGCGACCTGCTGACGGCGGCGGCGTACGGGGTGGAGCAGTTCCTCTTCGTCTTCGGCGACAAGCCGACGAGCGGCAACCGCACCAGCGACCTCACCGTGCGCTCGATGATCGAGGAGGCCCGCGAGTTCTCCCCGGGCTGCCGTCTGGGCGCGGCGGCCCCGATGCGCTCGCTGCCCGCCTGGAAGCGCACGGCCGACTTCCTGTTCCTCCAGGTCGGCTTCTCGCTGGAGGCGCAGCTGCGCTGGCGCGAGTCCCACCCGGTCGACGTGCCGGTCTACGCGGGCGTCATGGTCCTGGCCAGCGAGCGCCACGCCCGCACCCTGGCCGCCGCGATCCCCGACATCGACCTGCCCGAGGAGCTGATCGCGAAGGTGGCCGCGGACCGCATGGCGGGCGTGGAGGCGGCCTGCGAGCAGGTGCTCGCGATCCGCGACTCCGGCGCCTTCGACGGTGTCCACCTCGTCCCGGTCTCCCGCTACCGCGACGTCGAGTCCAGGCTCGCCGCCGCCCTCTGAGAGCGGGCCAGGGCCGCGAGCAGCGCGCCCGTGAGCGCCACCGCGAAGAGCACCGCGTACGCGCGGTGGAACCCGTCCATGAGCTGTCCTACCGCCACCGGCGACAGCTTGGACAGCGTGCCCGCGTACACCTGGGCGCGCAGCTCAGGCCCCACGGACGCGGTCAGGACGCTGAGCGACAGGCCGACACTGATCACGATGCCGACGTTCATGACCATGACGCGGAAGCCGTTGACCACGCCCAGGCTCCCGCTCGGCAGCGCCCGCATGACCTGGGTCGTGTTGCCGGTCAGGAACGTTCCGCTGCCGCAGCCGGCCACGAACAGGCCGATCCCGATCACCCAGTACGGCGTGGCAGGGTCGGCCGTCAGCATCAGCGTGCCGAGCCCGAGAGCGCTCATCGCCGCGCCGCCGATGGAAAGCGCGTACGGCGACACCCTCCGCCCCAGCACGCCCGTGATCGGCGAGGCCAGCCCGATCCCGACGGGCACGGGCAGGACGCTCAGCCCCGCCGCGAACGCGTCCACCCCCCTCGCCGCCTGGAAGTACAGCGCCACCACCAGGATCAGCGCCGACCGCGCCAGGGCGTTGCAGAACGAGGCCAGGTTCGCGTAGGCCAGCAGTCGCCCTCCGAAGAGCCGTAAGTCCAGCACCGGGTTGGACGAGCGCCGCTCGGCCAGCGCGATCAGCGGCAGCAGCACCAGGAAGATCCCCGCACCGGCCAGCACCACGGGGCTGGAGAGCCCGCCGGAGCCGGCCTCCGACACCGCCAGGAGCACCGCCGACAGCGCCGCGAACAACAGCACGTTGCCCAGCGCGTCCACCGGCTCCTTCGGCCTCGTGGGCATCTTCCGTAAGATCGCCGCGCCCACGCCGAGTGCGACCAGGCCGGCGGGCACGTTCACCCAGAAGATCCACTGCCAGCCGGCCGTCTCCGCGATCAGGCCGCCCAGCGTGGGCCCGGCCAGCTGCGCCACCGACAGTGTGCCGATGTAGACGCCCATGCCCTGGCTGAGCCGGTCGGGCGGGAACGCGTCCGTGATGATCACCGTGCCGTTCGCCAGGATCATCGCCGCCCCGACCGCCTGGAGCACACGCATCGCGATCAGGAACCACACGCCCGGCGAGAGCCCGGCCAGCAGCGAGGCCACCGTGAACAGCGCGAACCCCGCCAGATAGACCTCCCGCCTGCCGAGCAGGTCGGCCACCCGGCCGAAGAACACCAGTGAAGCGGTGTTGACCAGCAGGAACGCCAGCAGGATCCAGCCTGACTCCAGCGCGCTGGCATGGAAGTGCCGCACGACCGCCGGGAGCGCGACGTTGAGCGTGCTGCCGGCGATGCCGATGAGGACGAGCCCCAGGCTGGTGACCGCGCACACGCGCCAGGCGTAACGCAGGCGGCTGTCGTCGTGAGGGGTGACGGCTACCATGCTGCGACGTACGGCGTCATCGGGCTCTTCTGCGCAGGCCGTCGAGGTCGTGGATGACTACGCGCCGCCGGCCCGTCTCGATCAGCCCCCGGTCGCGTAGCGTGCGCAGCGCCTTGCTGACGGCCTCGCGGGAGGAGCCGGTCCAGCCGGCCAGCTCGTCCTGCGACAGGGGCAGCGCCACGCGCACCCCGCTGTTGGTCTTCTCTCCGTACCGGTCGGCCAGCTCCAGCAGGCGCGTGGCGACCCGGCCCGTGGTGTCGAACGCGCCGTACTCGATGCGTTTCCTGTCGGCGTCCCGCAGCCTGGCGGTGACGAGCTGCATGAGCAGCACGGCGATGCGCCCGTGAGACTCCAGGAACGACGAGAAGTCCCGCACCACGATGCCCGAGATCGGCTCCAGCGCGGTCACGGTGGCCGAGCGCGGCGATCCGTCGATGGATGACATTTCTCCGAGCAGCGCGCCGGGGCCGCGCACGGCCAGCACGACCTCGGTGCCGGCGCTAGTGTGCGACGAACACTTGACCCGGCCCTCCATCAGCACGAGCACCCAGTCGGACGTGTCGCCCTCGTTGATCACGGTCGTGCCGCGATCCCACCGCCGCGGGCGGCCGGCCGCGCGCAGGGCCGCGACCTCCTCGTCGGTGAGCATGGACAGGAACTCGCCGGACTCTGGCTCCATGCGCCCGATTATGTCGGTACGAGAGTCGCCCTTCTATTGCAAATCAGTCAGAACGTACGCGGCCACGAGCTCCTCCTTGCCCTTGAGGCTGAGCTGCCCCAGAGGGTTCACCGACGCGCCACGTCCCAGCTGCCTGAGCGTCGTCTCCCCGATGACCACCGTGCCGGGCTCGGCGATGCCCTCGAGCCTGGCCGCCACGTTGACGCAGTCGCCCATCGCGTTGAAGCCGCGCAACTCGGGGCTGCCGATGTTGCCGACCAGGGCGGGGCCCGTGTTGACGCCCACCCTGAACGTCGGCCACTGGACGTCGTCCACCCGCTTCCACGCCATCTCCTCGGCCACCTCGGCGGCGGCCCGCTGCATGTCCAGCGCGGCCCGGCACGCGGCCCTGGCGTGGCCCGCCTGCGTGGCGGGGGCGTTGAACAGGGCCAGCAGCGCGTCGCCGACGAACTGCACGATGGTGCCGCCGTTGTTGAGGATGCAGGGGACCGCGGCCGTGTGGTAGCGGTTGAGCATCTCGACGATCTCGCCGGGTGTGACCTTCTCGGAGAAGGTCGTGAAGCCCTTGAGGTCGGCGAAGAGCGCGGTCAGCTCCTTCAGCTCGCCGCCGAGCGCCGCCTGCGCCGGGTCGGCCAGCAGGGCGTTGGCCACGTCCGGCGACATGTACTGCCGGAAGAGCGTGTCGAGCTCCTGGTAGAGGCGGGCGTTCTCCAGGGAGATGGACAGCTGCCCGGCCAGGGTGGCGGCCAGCGCCTCGTCCTGCGGGGTGCGGCCGACGGGCACCTCCAGCACGCCCGCCAGGTGACCCTTGACCGTCAGGGGGAAGGCCAGCAGGTCGTTGCGCCTGATGGGCTGGTTTCCGGCGAACTCGTACTCGCGGGAGCCGATCTGCGTCTTGCCCTCCGCGACCAGGCCGATCTTCACGTCGCCGTACGCCTGGCGCACCCGCTCCAGCGCCGTGGCCAGGAGCTGGCCCTCGGGGAGGCCCACCTTGGTCTGGGCGCTCACCGACACCAGCGCGGCCAGCCGCTCGGACAGCTCGCGCTCGTTGGCCAGCGCCTCGCCGGCCCGGTCGAGCACCGCGGCCTGGCCCTCGTTCAGCCGGAACTTGCCCGACAACCGGGTCGCGGCCAGCGGCTCGCCCCGGCGTACGTGCTCGACCAGCTCCTCCAGCGCCTGGTCATAGTCCTGCTGGATACGCGCCACGGTCGCCGACAACGTCACCGAGTCGAACAGGCCCGCGCTCGATCCCTCCCGCCTGAACTGCAGGTACGCGCTGTAGGCCACGAAGACGAAGGCCAGCGTGAGCAGGAGGTGCCACTCCCACCAGGACAGATGCCAGTTGAGCTGGGAGATCCCGGCGACCATGGTCTCGGCCAGCAGCGCGTACGCCGTGATCAGGCTGATCAGCATGGCCGACGGGCGCCGCCGGTGCAGCAGGAACATCATCACGCTCGCCGCGCCGTACAGCAGGACGCCGGGAATGGACGCCCAGGCCAGCCAGGGGACCGGCGACTGGGGCGGCGGCTCGCTGAGCGGCGTCAGCCCCGGGATCAGCGACACCAGCCCCCAGGCGACGATGAAGCCGAAGAGCACCGCGCGGACGAAGTGCTGGGAGTCCAGCACGGCCTTGGCCGCCCGCTCGCCCAGTGGCAGCGCGGAGGCGAACGCGAACGCGGCCGCGATCGTGAGCCCCGCCTGCTGGCCCAGATCGAACCCCAGCGAGCCGGTCGGCAGGATGATCTTCGGGGTGGCCAGCCCGTGCAGGAAGAAGAATCCGGCGCTGCTCAGGAAGACCATGGAGACCAGGAACAGCCGGGCGTCCTGCCGCCGCCGCGACGCCTCGCTGATCATGATGCCCAGCACCACGTTGAGCCCGGCCACCGTGATGATCATCCAGAAGTGGCTGGGATTGTGCTGCCAGGGGATGTTGACGTCCGGGTGCGCCAGCAGGAGCCAGAGGCCCAGCAGCGGCAGTACCAGGTGGATGCCCCAGACCACGCCCCGCACGGGGTGGGTGGCCGGGGGCAGGTAGGGGGTCGGCACAGACCCGATTATCCACGGGCGATCGTGGCCGCCAATGCGTTGTTTTACCCACAGAGGTCACCAATTCCAGTCAATCTGGTCAGTAACCCTCCGTTTCGTGACGAATACGTTACGTAGTTTCTGTCACCCCTTGGAACGTTTGAAACGTGACTCTCTTGCACAACACGAGCATCACTTGTTCTTTGGAAGGACAACCGTGGCTATCAAGGTTCGCGGTGGGCGCACGCTCACCCTCGCCGCCGTCGGCGCACTCGCCGCCTCGCTCCTCACCGTCGGCGGGGTCGCCACCGCCTCGTCCGCCGCCGGCGAGGTGCACGCCTGCGTGCACAAGAAGTCGCGGTACGCCCGCATCGTCAACCCCGAGACGAAGTGCCGGAAGACGGAGGAGCGGATCCTGATCGGCGGCACCTCGACGACGACCGTCCAGCAGGGCCAGCAGGGGCAGCAGGGCGAGAAGGGAGCGACCGGCCCTCAAGGGCCGCAGGGACCCCAGGGATCGCAGGGCCCGAAGGGCGCGACCGGGCCGGCCGGTCCACAGGGTCCGAAGGGCGAGACCGGCCCGCAGGGCCCCAAGGGCGATGACGGCAAGGACGGCCTGCCCGGCAAGGACGGCAAGGACGGACTCCCCGGCAAGCAGGGAGAGCAGGGCGAGCAAGGCCCCCAGGGCAAGCAGGGCGAGCAGGGCAAGACCGGCCCGCAGGGTCCGAAGGGCGAGCCCGGCGACGGCGCCGGCTACACGTCTTACACCAAGACCGCGTCCCTGAGCTCGACCGGCTCCGCGACGGCCAGCTGTGGGCAGGGCGGCGTGGCCACCGGCGGCGGCTTCTCGTTCAGCGCGCTCAAGAACGCCATCGTCATGAGCAGCGCACCCAGCGGCACCGATGGTTGGACGGTGAGCGTGGCCAAGGATGACAACGGCTCGGGCGGCCACGGCGACAACGGCACCACCGTCAGCGGCACCGTTTACGCGGTGTGCCTCAAGAAGGCGTAGCACGCGACGAGGGCCGGCACGGAACCCCGTACCGGCCCTCTCAAGCGATCCTCAGCCGAACAGCGCCGGCAGCGCCGCCGAGTGCGTCTCCCGCAGTTCCTCGACCGGCACCTCGAACGCGCCCTCGACCACCAGCGACGCGCCCTCGGTCGTGCCCAGCCCGTAGCAGGGCACGTCGTGGCGACCGCACAGCGACGCGAACTCCTCGTAAGCCTCCGGCCGCACCGCGACCAGCGCCCGCGCGGAAGACTCGCTGAACAGGTCGGTGAACGCGTCCCCGCTCAGCACCACCGAGGCCCCGACGCCCCGCGCCAGGCAGGACTCGGCCAGTGCGACGGCCAGCCCGCCGTCCGACAGGTCGTGCGAGCCCTCGAGCAGCCCCCGCCTGGCGGCCTCCACCAGCACGGTCGCCAGCGCCTGCTCGGCCTCCAGGTCCGCGTGCGGCGGCAGCCCGCCCAGGTGGCGGTGCACGACGTGGGCCCACTCCGAGCCGCCGAACTCCTCGCGCGTCTCGCCGAGCAGCACGACCTTGAGCCCCTCGGCGGTGAACCCGGACGGCACCCGCCGGGCCACGTCGTCGATGACGCCGAGCACGCCCACGACCGGCGTGGGGTTGATGGCCGTCGAGCCCGTCTGGTTGTAGAAGGAGACGTTTCCGCCGGTCACCGGCACGCCAAGGGTCCTGCACGCGTCGGCCAGGCCGCGCACGGCCTCGGCGAACTGCCACATGACCTCGGGGTCCTCGGGGGAGCCGAAGTTGAGGCAGTTGGTCACGGCGAGGGGCTTGGCGCCGGTCACGGCCACGTTCCGGTACGCCTCGGCCAGCGCCAGCTGCGCACCCGCGTAGGGGTCGAGCTTGGCGTAGCGGCCGTTGCCGTCGGTGGCCAGCGCGATGCCCCTGGTCGTCGGCTCAGCCCCGGCCATCGCCTCCGAGATACGCAGCATGCCCGCGTCCGCCGGCTGGGCCAGCACGGTGTTGGAGCGGACGTAGCGGTCGTACTGGGAGGTCACCCACTCCTTGGAGGCCAGGTTGGGCGAGCCGAGGAGCTGGAGCAGCGTGGCCCGCAGGTCGGCGGGCCGCTCCAGCCCGTCGGGGGTGTCGGCGTTGAGCGCCGCCTGCCCGGAGGGCTCGTGGTACGGGCGCTCGTAGACGGGCCCCTCGTCGGCCGCGGTGCCCGGCGGGATGTCCACGATGACCTCGCCGTCCCAGGTCATGACCAGGCGGCCGGTGTCGGTGACCTCGCCGATGACGGTGGCGGGGACGTCCCACTTCTGGCAGATCGCCATGAACGCCGGGATGTCGTCGGGTCTGACGACGGCCATCATCCGCTCCTGCGACTCGCTCATCAGGATCTCCTCTGGCCTGAGCGAGGGATCGCGGAGCGGGACGAGGTTGAGGTCGACCTGCATGCCACCGGTGCCCTTGGCGGCCAGCTCGGTCGTGGCGCACGACACACCGGCCGCGCCGAGGTCCTGGATGCCGACGACGACGTCGGCCGCGTACAGCTCCAGGCAGCACTCGATGAGCAGCTTCTCCATGAACGGGTCGCCCACCTGCACGGCGGGCCGCTTGGCGTGCGACTCGTCCTCGAACGTCGCCGAGGCCAGGACGCTCGCCCCGCCGATGCCGTCGGGGCCGGTGGACGCGCCGAACAGCACGACCTTGTTGCCCGGCCCTGGCGCGGTGGCCAGCTTGATCTGGTCTTTCCTCAGCAGGCCGACGCACAGGGCGTTGACCAGGGGGTTGCCGATGTAGCAGGGGTCGAAGACGACCTCGCCGCCGATGTTGGGCAGGCCCAGGCAGTTTCCGTAGTGGCTGATGCCCTCGACCACGCCGGGCAGCACCCTGCGCGTGTCGACGGCGTCCGCGCCGCCGAAGCGCAGCGAGTCCATGACGGCGATCGGGCGCGCGCCCATCGACATGATGTCGCGCACGATCCCGCCGACGCCGGTGGCCGCGCCCTGGTGCGGCTCGACGTAGGACGGGTGGTTGTGCGACTCGATCTTGAACGTGGCCGCCCAGCCGTCGCCGATGTCCACCACGCCCGCGTTCTCGCCCATGCCCACCAGCAGCGCCTCGGACTTGGGCGCCTTGGTGGCGAACTGCTTGAGATGCACCTTGGACGACTTGTACGAGCAGTGCTCGGACCACATGACGCTGTAGATGGCCAGTTCGGAGCCGGTGGGACGGCGGCCGAGGATCTCCTTGACCCGGTCGTACTCGTCCTGCTTCATCCCCAGCTCGGCGAAGGGCATCGGCTCGTCGGGCGTGTCCACCGCCCGCTTCACACTGTCCGTCATTCGCCCTCCTCCGTCGGTCGAATGACGGACTTGTCCACTGTGTTGATTGGTCGCTCGCTCCGCTCGCTCATACGTTCACCAGCTTCTTGAGGATGGAGGAGAAGAACCCGAGCCCGTCGGTGCTCGGGGCGCCGACCAGCTCCTCGACCGCGTGCTCCGGGTGCGGCATGAGGCCGACCACGTTGCCCGCCTCGTTGCGGATGCCCGCGATGTCGTTGAGCGAGCCGTTGGGGTTGCCGATGTAGCGGACGACCACGTGACCGCCCGCTTCGAGTGCCGCCAGCGTGTCGTCGGAGGCCACGTAGCGGCCCTCGCCGTGCTTGACGGGCAGCACGATCTCCTGGCCCTGGCCGAACGAGCTGGTCCACGCCGTCGCGGTCTGCTCGATCCTGACCTTCTGGTCGCGGCAGACGTAGTGGAGCGAGCCGTTGCGGGTCAGCGCGCCGGGCAGCAGGTGGGCCTCACAGAGGATCTGGAACCCGTTGCACGTGCCGAGCACGGGCAGCCCCGCCCTGGCCGCCGGGATGAGCTCCTCCATGAGCGGCGCGAACCGCGAGATGGCGCCGCAGCGCAGGTAGTCGCCATAGGAGAAGCCGCCGGGCAGGAAAACGGCGTCGACCCCCTTCAGGTCGTGGTCGGCGTGCCACAGCGGAACCGCCTCAGCGCCTACGAGGCGCACGGCTCTGGCGGCGTCCTGGTCGTCGAGAGTTCCTGGAAACGTGACTACGCCCACACGGGCAGCGCTCATGACAGTCGTCCCCTCCGAGGAATGCGCGCGCACGCGCCACCGTCTGTCGGACGGCAGCGGTGTACTCAGGTTATCGGGTGCTGTCGCGTGGTCCGCATCGGCTCGTGGGTCCGGCGGACGTGCGAGGGAAGGCGACGGCTCCCCAGCGACCGAGCCGCCTCCGCGAAGTGGAGGCCATGAACACGGCTTTCCAGCGACCGAGCCCGCCTCTGCGGGGCCATGGACGCAGTCAGACGGCTGCGAGCTCGCGGGGACGGGCATCGGCCTCGTCGTCCCAGGCGAGCTGCTTGCGCAGGTGGACCGTGGTGCCGCGGCCGGGCGTGACGCCGAAGGAGATCTCGTCGACCACGGAGCGCATGATCAGCAGGCCGCGGCCGTTCTCTGTGTCAGGCGGGGGGAAGTGCAGCGGCATCGTCGGCAGACCCTCGCCGTTGTCCGCGACGCGTACGTCGCAGCGACCGTAGCCGATTGCCGCGGTCACCTCGTAGCGGTTGGCGGGACCCCCGTGCCGCACCGCATTGGAGCACGCCTCGGAGACGGCGAGCAGCATGTCGGCGATGCACGTCTCGCTCACGTTCAGTGAACGCATGGCATCGCCTAGCACTCGCCTGACCATCGGTATGCCGATCGCATCCCGAGGCAGTGCCAACGAGAACTCAATATCCACCGGACTCCTCCGGGCGCCAGAATGTCACCTGGAGTAGGTTTCCCTGTGAAAACGGGGCTAACCGCAAAATCACCCTGTTGTTATTTAGTGTTGGCATGCCCGTGGCATTGTGGCATGTCCGAACCGGGCTTTAACCGGCCAGGGGGAAATCCAGGGACCTAATCTCCCTTACTCCTCAACCCGGACGCTGTAGTCCTCGATCACGGTGTTGGCCAGCAGGGTCTCGGCCATCTTACGGACCTCGCCGAGCGCCGTCTCGTCGGCGGGGCCGTCGAGCTCGATCTCGAAGCGCTTGCCCTGGCGCACGGCCGCCACGCCGGAGAAGCCGAGCCTGGGCAGCGCCCTGGCGATCGCCTGGCCCTGCGGGTCGAGGATCTCGGGCTTCAACATGACGTCCACGATGACGCGGGCCACTGCGTTCCTCCTGGATGCGGTGGGTGACTGGGAAGCACAGCCTACCGGCGCGTGTGGCTGACGACACAACGGGAACGGGGAGGGCATGGGGCTTGCGCGGAGGGTTGTGATGTCTGCCACCATGGCCCCAAACGCGTACGAACCACCACCAGATGGTTCTTCGCATGGACGGCTGGCCTAAGGTGGCAACCCCATCGAGACCTGCCCCGACGATGCACAGGAGTGGCATGACAGCCGAAGCCTCTCAGGGTGCTACCGCACCTCCGGAGCTCGTCCAGCTGCTCACCCCCGAGGGCGAGCGGGTCGAGCACCCCGACTACGACATCGACCTGACCGACGAGGAAGTCCGATCGCTCTACCGCGACCTGGTCCTCGTCCGGCGCATCGACCTGGAGGCCGTGGCGCTGCAGCGCCAGGGTGAGCTGGGCATCTGGGCCTCGCTGCTGGGCCAGGAGGCGGCCCAGATCGGCTCGGGCCGCGCGTTGACCGATGCCGACATGGCCTTCCCCACCTACCGTGAGCACGGTGTGGCGTGGTGCCGCGACGTGGACCCGGTGAAGCTGCTGGGCCTGTTCAGAGGCGTGAACCACGGGGGCTGGGACCCCAAGGAGCACAACTTCCACCTCTACACGATCGTGATCGGCAGCCAGACCCTCCACGCGGTCGGTTACGCCATGGGCATCCAGCGCGACGACGCGAACGCCGCCACGATCGTCTATTTCGGCGACGGGGCCACCTCGCAGGGCGACGTGAACGAGTCGTTCATCTGGGCCAGTGTGTTCAACGCGCCGATCGTGTTCTTCTGCCAGAACAACCAGTGGGCCATCTCCGAGCCCCTGGAGAAGCAGACCCGCATCCCGCTCTACCGCCGTGCCTCGGGCTTCGGCTTCCCCGGGATCAGGGTGGACGGCAACGACGTGTTCGCCTGCCTGGCGGTGACCAGGAAGGCCCTGGAGGCCGCCCGCACCGGCCAGGGGCCCACGCTCATCGAGGCGTTCACGTACCGGATGGGCGCCCACACCACCACCGACGATCCGACGCGCTACCGCGTGGCCAGCGAGCTGGAGGCGTGGAAGCTCAAGGACCCGATCGAGCGGGTCAGGTCGTACCTCTTCAAGAACGAGCACGCCGACCAGGCGTTCTTCGACTCCGTCGACGCCGAGGCCGACCAGCTCGGAGCCGACCTGCGCAGGCGCTGCCTGGCCATGCCCGACCCCGGCCCGCTCGACATCTTCGACCACGTCTACCGCGAGCCCCACGCCCTGATCGACCAGGAGCGAGCCCAGTTCGCCGCGTACCTGGAGGGGTTCCGTGACTGAGCGAAGCGAAGGCACCAATAAACACAGCATGACTGTCATGAGGCCGACGAAGGAGGCGTCATGACGATTTTGAGCTTGTCGAAGGCGCTCAACGAGGGCATGCGCAAGGCCATGGAGGACGATCCCAAGGTTCTCATCATGGGCGAGGACGTCGGCAAGCTGGGCGGCGTCTTCCGTGTCACGGACGGCCTGCAGAAGGACTTCGGCGAGGACCGCGTCATCGACACGCCGCTGGCCGAGTCGGGCATCATCGGCACCGCGATCGGGCTGGCGCTGCGCGGCTACCGGCCGGTGTGCGAGATCCAGTTCGACGGGTTCGTCTTCCCGGCCGCCGACCAGATCATCACGCAGCTCGCCAAGATGCCGATGCGCTCGCTGGGCGCGATCAAACTCCCCGTGGTCGTACGCATCCCGTGCGGCGGCGGCATCGGCGCGGTCGAGCACCACAGCGAGTCGCCCGAGGCGTACTTCACCCACACCGCCGGGCTGCGCGTCGTGGCCTGCTCCAACCCGGCCGACGCCTACACCATGATCCAGCAGGCCATCCGCAGCGACGACCCGGTGATCTTCTTCGAGCCCAAGCGTCGCTACTGGGAGAAGGCCGACATCGACACCTCCTCCACCGACTGGTGGCCGTCGCTGCACGCCGCCAAGGTCGTCCGCCCGGGGACCGACGTCACGTTGCTGGCCTACGGTCCCATGGTCAAGACCTGCCTGGAGGCGGCCAAGGCCGCCGAGGACGACGGCCGCTCGCTCGAGGTGGTCGACCTGCGCTCGCTCAACCCGCTGGACGAACCGCTCGTGATGGACTCCGTCCGCCGTACCGGGCGGGTGGTGGTCGTCCACGAGGCCCCGGTCAACAGCGGGTTCGGGGCCGAGCTGGCGGCCAGGATCACGGAGCAGTGCTTCTACCACCTGGAGTCGCCGGTGCTCCGGGCCGGTGGCTTCTCCACTCCCTACCCTCCGTCACGGCTGGAGGAGCACTACCTGCCCGACCTGGACCGGGTGCTCGACGCCGTCGACCGGGCATTCGGGTACTGAGGGGGGTTGTCATGCGACGCGAGTTCAAGCTCCCCGACGTCGGTGAGGGGCTGACGGAGGCCGAGATCGTCCGCTGGCACGTCAAGGCGGGTGACCCGGTCAAGGTCAACCAGATCGTCGTGGAGATCGAGACGGCCAAGTCGATCGTCGAGCTGCCGATCCCATGGGACGGGGCGGTGACGGACCTGTTGGCCGACGAGGGCCAGACGGTCGACGTCGGCGCCCCCATCATCGCCGTCGACACCTCCGAGGCGGGCGCCTCGGAGGAGGTCAAGGCGCTGGCCGACGACATGGTGCCCAAGCCGCCGGCGGAAGGAGCCGTCGAGCCGGGCGCCCACGGCAGCCCTGCCCCCAAGGAGGAGCGCCAGGCGGTCCTGGTCGGCTACGGCGTGAAGACCGGCGCCACCAAGCGCCGCCCCCGCAAGCGCCAGGCGACCGGCGTCCCGGCCGGCCCGTCCCGCGTGGAGGTGGACGGCCGCCAGGCCCCGGCCCCCACGCCACCGCCCGCCACGACTCCGCCCACCGCCACCACTTCCGGCGCCGGGCCGGCGGGACGCGGTACGGCGGAGGGCGGTGCGACCCGCACGGACGTCAACCGGATCTCCGTCCTGGCCAAGCCACCGGTCCGGAAGCTGGCCAAGGATCTCGGCATAGACCTGGCCGGCATCAACGGCACCGGCCCCCAGGGCTCCATCACCCGCGAGGACGTCCACGCAGCGGCGGAGACCGAGGAGGCCGTGGCAGTAGAGGCCGTGGCGGTAACTGAGCGGCCGGAGGAGCGCATCCCCATCAAGGGCGTGCGCAAGATGACCGCCCAGGCCATGGTCGCCAGCGCCTTCACCGCCCCCCACGTCACCGAGTTCCTCCAGCTCGACATGACGAACACCATGGAGACGGTCCAGCGCCTGCGCACCTTCCAGGACTTCGCGGAGGTCAAGGTCTCCCCGCTGCTCCTGGTGGCCAAGGCGGTGCTCACCGCCATCAAGCGCCACCCAATGATCAACTCATCGTGGGACGAGGCGGCCCAGGAGATCGTGGTCAAGCGCTACGTCAACCTGGGGATAGCCGCAGCCACCCCCAGGGGCCTGGTGGTGCCCAACGTCAAGGACGCCCACGCCCTGTCGCTCCCCGACCTGGCCAAGCAGCTGGCCCAGCTCACGGAGACGGCCAGGGCAGGCCGCACCCAGCCGGCCGAGATGGCGGGCGGCACCTTCACCATCACCAACGTGGGCGTCTTCGGCATCGACGCCGGCACCCCGATCCTGAACCCCGGCGAGGCGGCCATCCTGGCCTTCGGCCAGGTCAGGGACATGCCATGGGTGGTGGACGGCGAACTGGCGGTACGCAAGGTGACGACCCTCGCCCTCTCGTTCGACCATCGCATCGTGGACGGCGAGCTGGGCTCGCTCTTCCTGCGCGACGTGGGCGCCATGCTGGAGGACCCGCTGCACATGCTGGCCTGGAGCTAACCGGGCAAGAACCACGGCGACCGCCGGGAGGACCCCTCCCCCGGCGATCGCCGTAGGCCCGGGACACCCGCACCCACCACGTACAGAGTCACGTCGGACCGGTTTGATACACCGCCGATAAGATTGATCGCATGATTCGCCACATCGTGCTGTTCACCTGGGCCGACGCCGCCACCGACGAGCAGAAGGAGACGGTGACGGCCGAGCTGCGCAAGCTGCCCGGCGTCATTCCCCAGCTCCGCTCCTACACGGTGGGCGCCGACGCGGGCATCAACCAGGGCAACCACGACTACGGGATCGTGGCCGACTTCGACAGCGTCGACGACTACCTGGTCTACCGCGACCACCCGCAGCATCAGGCGGTGATCGCCCAGTACATCAAGCCGATCGTGGCCTCGCGCGCCGCGGTGCAGCTGAGCCTCTAGATCTCCGGCGGGTTGTTCTCGCGGCGCATCAGCCTGTCATCGGACGTGCGCCCCCTCCTGGGGGCCAGCACGATGCTCAGCACCACGCCGATGCCGCCGACGATCATGAAGATGAGCCCGACGACGTCCATGTGGACACTCTTGCCGAACACATCGGGCTCGATCGCGAACCTCAGGATGGCGCCAAGCGTGAGGAAAAAGATGCTGACCCCGACACCCATGACGACCTCCACGCAAACGGCGAGTACAGCCACGGTCATACCCGGCTATCGGTGATCACACCCGTGGCTTCTCAGGCGAGGCACGACAGCGGCTGGCCGCCGTTGTAGGTGATCATGTCGAGCACGGCGGCGACCAGGTCGATCGGGGCGCCGAGGGGCTGCCCGTCGAGCTCGGCGTACGCGCGGTGCAGGTTGCCCACGATGCGCTCGGAGTCGAGCAGCCCGCCCCACTCGCCCAGGTCGGCCTCCCTGGCCGCGTCCAGAGGCGACAGCCCCGCCGCCCGGCCGCGCTCGGCTACCTCCTGTACGAACCGCAGGTAGCCCTCCACCCGGTCGTACACCTCCGGCCCGCACACCCCTCCGTGCCCCGGCACGATCATCTCCGCCCCCAGCTCCCTGAGCTGGTCGAGGGCGTCCAGCGCCCCGGTCACCGAGCCCATCAGCACGAACGGCGTGCCGCCGTTGAACACGAGGTCGCCGGAGAACAGCAGCCGCCGCTCGGGAATCCACACGTACGAGTCGTTCGTGGTGTGGGCGGCGTGGCCGACGTGCCTGACCTCGCACGGCAGGTCGTCGGAGTACACGGTGATCCGGTCGGTGAAGGTGAGGAAGGGCGGCGCCACCTCCATCTCGCCCCAGTCCACCTCGGGCGACCACGCGGCGCGGTAGGCCGGGACACCGTCGGCCAGGACCTGCTCGCGCACGCCCTCGTGGCCGACGATCGTGGCCTCAGGGAAGAGCCAGTTGCCGAACGTGTGGTCGCCGTGGTGGTGGGTGTTGATCAGCGTGGTGATCGGCCGGTCGGTGACCTTGCCGATGGCCTCGCGGAACGCCCGCGTACGGCGCTCGGTCGAGCAGGCGTCGACACAGATCACGCCGCGCCGCCCGGCCAGGAAGCCGGTGTTGTTGATCCACCAGCTTCCGTCGGGCTGGATGTAGGCGTAGACGCCGTCGGACACCTCCTGGACCCGGGGAGGCGGCAGGGGGTGGTCGTGACTGCTCGAGCTCATGCCGCGACGGTACCCGTACGGGCCCCGTCGCGGCAGGGGACCCCTAGAAGGCCTCCTCGGGAAGCTCCATGAGCTCCTGGCCGGTGGAGTCGACCACGCGCCGCTCGGCCGCCAGCCGGGGCAGGACGGTCTTGGCGAAGAACGAGGCCGCCGCGACCTTGCCCAGGTAGAACGGGTCCTCGCCCTCGGCGAGCTTCTCCAGCGCCACCTCGGCCTGGCGCAGCAGCAGCCAGCCGATCACCAGGTCGCCCAGTGCGAGCAGGAGCCTGGTGGTGTTCAGCCCGACCTTGTACACCTCGGCCGGCGTCTCCAGCGAGGACAGCGCCCAGCCGGCCATGGTGTCGCCCATGGCCTTGACCTCGGCGGCGGCTTCGGCGAGCAGCTTGCGCTCCTCCTTCAGCCGGCCGTTGCCCGCCTCCGAGCCGGCGAACTCGCCGATCTCGGCCAGCAGCGACCCGACCGCGGCGCCCTGGTTGCGCAGGATCTTCCTGAAGAACAGGTCGAGGCCCTGGATCGCGGTCGTGCCCTCGTACAGGGAGTCGATCTTGGCGTCGCGGATGTACTGCTCGATCGGGTAGTCCTGCAGGTAGCCCGAGCCGCCGAGGGTCTGCAGCGAGCGGGAGAGCAGTTCGTACGACCGCTCGGAGCCCACGCCCTTGACGATGGGCAGCAGCAGGTCGTTCATGTCGTGGGCGTGCCGGTCGTCCGGGTTGACGAGCAGGGTGTCCTGGAACGTGGCCGTGTAGAGCACCAGGGCCCGCATGCCCTCGGCGTACGACTTCTGCAGCATGAGCTCGCGCCGCACGTCGGGGTGGTGCGTCACGGTCACGCGCGGGGCGCTCTTGTCGGCCGTCCGGGTCAGGTCCGCGCCCTGCGCGCGTGCCTTGGCGTACTCCAGCGCGTTCAGGTAGCCGGTGGAGAGCGTGGCGATGGCCTTGGTGCCGACCATCATGCGGGCGTGCTCGATCACCATGAACATCTGCCTGATGCCCTCGTGCACGTCGCCCACGAGGTAGCCGATCGCCGGGTGCTTGTCGCCGAAGGTCAGCTCGCACGTGGTGGAGACCTTCAGGCCCATCTTCTTCTCGACGTTCGTGACATAGGCGCCGTTGCGCTCGCCGAGCTCGCCGGTCTCCACGTCCACGAGGAACTTCGGCACCAGGAACATCGACAGCCCCTTGGTGCCGGGACCGTGGCCCTCGGGGCGGGCCAGCACGAGGTGGAAGATGTTCTCGGCCATGTCGTGCTCGGCGCTGGTGATGAAGCGCTTGACGCCCTCGATGTGCCAGCTGCCGTCCTCCTGCCGCACCGCCTTGGTACGCCCGGCGCCCACGTCGGATCCGGCGTCCGGCTCGGTGAGCACCATCGTGGCGCCCCAGTTGCGCTCGATGGCGAGCTCGGCGAAGCGCTTCTGCTCCGGCGTGCCGACCTTCCAGAGCGTGTAGGCGAAGTTGGGGCCCGCCGCGTACATGTAGAGCGCCGGGTTCGAGCCGAGCACCAGCTCGGCCGCGGCCCAGGCCAGGCTCCTCGGGATGCCCGGGCCACCGAGCTCGGCGGGCAGGTCGAGGCTCGCCCAGCCGCCGTCGACCAGCGCCTTGAACGACTTCTTGAAGCCCTCGGGAACCGTCACGGAGCCGGTCGCCGCGTCGAACACGGGCGGGTGCCTGTCGCCCTCCTCGAAGGAGTCGGCGAGGACACCGGTGGACAGCCTGTTGAGCTCGTCCAGGATGCCGCGGGCAACGTCCTCGTCCACATCCGCGAAGGGCCCTGTGCCGAGGATCTCGCGCCTCCCGAACACCTCGAAGAGGTTGAACTCCAGGTCACGAACGTTGCTCTTGTAGTGGCCCATGGGTGTCGATCTCCTTGAACCGAGGTTTCTGTACTGGTGAGTAACCTTACTCTGAAATGCTACCCGCGGGTAACCCGGGCCATGCATGGCATGCTGCTCTCCATGGACGCCGAAGAACTCGCCGCCAGATGGCGAGAGCGACTGGAATCCTGGGCCATCCCCGCCGAGATCATGGCCAAGGCTCCCGCTGATCCGTGGGGTCACTCGCCCGAGCGGTTCGGCGCCCGTACCGACAGGGCGCTCGCCGAGCCCGACGACGGGCCCACCATGACCCGGCTCTCCGAGGCGCTGCCCGACAAGGGCACGCTGCTCGACGTCGGCTCGGGCCCAGGCGCGGCGTCGCTGCCGCTGCACGAGCGCATCGGCCACCTCTACGCGGTCGACTCCTCGGCGCCCATGCTGGAGGGGCTGGCGGCCAGGGCGGAGAAGCTCGGGGTGCCGCTCACGGCGATCGAGGGCCGCTGGCCCGACGTGGCCGACCAGGTGCCCGTGGTCGACGCCGCCGTCGCCGCGCACGTGGTCTACAACGTCCCCGACCTGGCGGACTTCCTGCGCGCCCTCGACGCCCGCACGCAGGGGCGGGTGGTGCTGGAGTTGCCCCACCGCCATCCCATGAGCTGGATGACGCCGCTGTGGGAGCACTTCCACGGGGTGGACCGGCCGGTGCGGCCCATCGCCGAAGACTGCGTGGCGCTGGCGGCGGCACTCGGCTACGCGGTCCAGGTGGAGGAACGGGAAGCGCCCCTGGAACGATTCACGTCGCTGGAGGAGCTGGCGAGGAGCGTGTGCCGCCGGGTGTGCCTCGACCCGTCAAGGGCGCAGGAGGTGGCGGATACCGTGCTGGCGCTGGGCATGTGGCCGGTGCCCCGCGACCGGTGGGTCACCATCTGGTGGGAATGACCCCACTGAGCGCCGTGTTCTTGTAGATGAGCTGACAGCTCCCGGACGAGACGCGCCGTACCCGGAACGCCAAGACGACGCATCCGCAACAGCCTCGTCTCAAGGGAGTTCGGATCATGGCGTGGATCGTCCTCGTGCTGGCCGGCGTCTTCGAAGTCGCCATGGCCCTTTCGCTCAAGCTCAGCAACGGGTTCAGCAATGTGTGGTGGGCGCTGTCGTTCTTCGTGACGGCCGTCCTGAGCTTCGGTCTGCTCTCGTACGCGCTCAGAACCCTCGAGGTCGGCACCGCGTACGCCGTCTGGACCGGCGTCGGCGCGGCGGGCACCGCGGTGCTCGGCATGATCGCCATGGGTGACCAGGTCTCGTTGCCGCGCCTCATCTCGATCGCGCTGATCCTGATGGGGGTCGTCGGGCTGCGGCTACTCGCTTGACGGCGCGGGCCACCCCCGGCTTAGGTGGCTGCGTGATTGAAATCCATGCCGTCACCATCGACGCCGCCGACCCGTACGAGATCGCCAGCTGGTGGAGCAAGGCGACCGGGCTGCCCCTCGGCGAGGGCGACAAGCCGGGCGACGACGAGATCATGCTGCGTACCAAGCAGGACCCGTTCCTGCTGTTCATCCGCGTGCCCGAGGGCAAGACCGTGAAGAACCGGCTGCACCTCGACGTCAACGGGACCGAGGGCAGGACCCGTGACCAGGAGGTCGAGCGGCTGATCGGGCTGGGCGCGACCGTCTTCGACGACCGGCGGCAGCCCGACGGCACCGGCTGGGTGACCATGCTCGACCCCGAGGGCAACGAGTTCTGCGTGTGCCGGAGTCAGGCGGAGAGGGAAGCGCAGAGCTGACCTCACAGCGCTGACTTCGCAGCGCTGACTCACTGGGCGGATCGGGCGCGGCCCTGCATGACGAGCGTCAGGACGCCTGCGATCAGGTAGACCAGCGCGCCGTGCCACAGGGCCTGCACGGCCGAGCCGAAGACCCCCTCGCCGTCGAGCACGAGCTGCACCGGATAGTCCAGCACGGCCGTGATGCCCGCGGGCAACAGGGAGAACCTCCACGGGTGCCGCAACGACCAGAGCCTGGCCTGGCGGGTCACCCGGTCGCCCTCGTCCGGCTTGGCGACCGCGCCGATGGCGGCGATCAGGGCGAACAGGCTGATGCCCAGGCCCAGCGCCCAGACCAGGTCGCCACCGCCCGTGAGCACGCCCAGGCCGAAGCTGGCCGCGGAAACGGCGCCGCCGCCGATGGCGGCGGCCTTCCAAGGGGCGCCGCGGAGTGCGGCGCCCGACAGCGAGATCTCATCGCGTCGGCTGATTTCGTTCATGTCATCCATGCTGCATTTTCCGGACACCCGGGGGCATCGGGGACGGACCCTGAGCTGTCCCTGACATCATTCGGACATGCAGCAAACAGAGAAAGTGCTCTTCCGCCCCGCCCGTAAGGAGGACGTGCCCGCGATCGTGGCGATGCTCGCCGACGACCATCTCGGCGCCACGCGCGAGGGAGACCCGGAGGACGAGCGTTACCTGGCGGCGTTCGAGCGAATCGACGCCAACCCGTACGACGAGCTGATCGTGGCCGAGCAGGACGGCGAGGTGGTCGGCACCATGCAGCTCACGTACCTGGCCGGGCTGTCACGGCTGGGCGCGGAGCGGTGCCAGATCGAGGCCGTCAGGGTCGCCGCCTCCACCCGCGGCCAGGGCCTCGGCCGCCGGATGATCGAGTGGGCCATTGACAGGGCGCGGGAGCGCGGCTGTGCGATCGTGCAGCTCACCTCCGACAAGTCGCGTACGGACGCGCACCGCTTCTACGACAACCTCGGCTTCACGGCCTCCCACGTGGGCTACAAGCTCTCGCTGAGCTGAGCCAGCATCCACCGGCACCAGTCGGCCCGATGCCGCTCGTAGCTCAGTCCGCACCGCAACGTCGCGTAGTTGCCGAATCGGGGATCGCCGAACGCGGGCGGCCCGTCGAATGACGCCTCCTGCCGCTCGTACTCGGCCAGCCGCGCCTCGTGCGCGGCGAGCTGGTCGGCGAACATCCGCCTGACCAGTTCCGGCTCGGCCAGCCACGACGCGTACGTCTTCAGCACCAGCTCGTCTCGCTCCGGCCGCTCGCGCGGCGGCTCGGTGACCCACTCCCGCAGCGCCCGCATGCCCTCGGCCGTCAGGTGGTAGACCTTCCTGCCCTGCGGCCCCGGCCCGTGCTCGGCCTCGAACCCGACCAGCCCGCCCGCGCGCAGCTTCTGCAGCTCAGCGTGGATCTGGCTGTGTCCGGCCGTCCAGAAGTAGCCGATCGGCCGCCGCATGGCCGCGGCGAGGTCATATCCCGTGCGGTCGCCGCGCGCGAGCACGGCGAGAATCGCGAATCCGAGCGTTGAGGTCATGGTTCGCCCAAGGATAAAGTGCTTCCACAACTATGTCAGTTCTGACATAGTCTGCCGGGAAGGGGACAGTCATGCGCGGGTTCATCGGTGTCATGGGGCTCGTGGTGGCGCTGACGGCGTGCGGGAGCGGGGGTACCGCGGGGGCGGCCCCCGCTTCGACTGGCCCCGCCGTCCCCGGCACGAGCGTCCCCAGTGAGAGTGTCTCGGCGAGCACCCCGCCGCCCACGGGCCCCAACGTGTCAGGGTGCTACCACGCGAACGACGGCAAGATCTTCACCTACGACGGCAGCATGCCCGGGATCATCGGGGGCACCGGCTCCGTCGGCGTGGTGATCACTTACGAGCGCCGCGGCACCGTGTGCTCCTGGCGCCCGCTCTTCGACCGCCTCGCTCCCCACTACCGCGTGCTCGTCTACACCAGGTCATCGCAGGCCCTGCCCGAGGACACCGCCGTCGCCATGGCCCGGCGCCTGCTCAAGGAGCGGGGCGTCGAACGCGTCTTCATGCTCGGCGGCTCGATCGGCGCCACCACCGCGGTCCCCGCGGCCCTGCGGCTCGGCCCCAAGGTGGCCGGCGTTGTGGCCGTCTCAGGCCAGATCAGCCAGGAGAACGCCGGCAAACTGACTGTCCCGCTCCTCCAGATCGGCTCAGAGCACGACGGTTACGGCGGCGCCGACGACCTGACGAGATCGCACGACGCCGCCACCAAGGCCCCGGACAACGAGCTGCTGGTCATCCCGGGGGAGAGCCTGCACGCCTCGGCCCTGCTGACCGGCCCTCACTCGAAGCAGGTGCTCGACAAGATCGATGCCTTCATGGCGCGGCACAAGGGCTGATCTCGACCAGGTTGTCGTGGAAGCCGGGGCCCCGGCCCATGTCGCCGTCCCGCTCCGCCACGACCGCGTTCGGGTTGGCGCCGCCTGGGGTGAGCTTCGGCCAGCGGCCCTTCGGCGAGGCCACCACCCCGGGCGCCACGCGGTCGCTGATCTCCACGTCCGCCAGGAACTCCCCGCCGTCGTTGTGGACGCGTACCCGCTGCCCGCCTTCCAGACCGCGCGCCGCCGCGTCGGCCGGATTGACCAGCACCACCGGGTCCTTGGCCCGCCGCCGCAGCTCGGGGTTGTTGCCGAAGGTGGTGTTGAGGAACGTGTGCGAGGCGGGCGTGACCAGCGCCAGCGGGTACGGCGAGCGCCCCCGTGCACGGGCCGTGTGGGGCGGCGTGTACGCCTTGCCCGCCGGAGGGAAACGCAGCTTGCCGGACGGCGTAGGGAAGCCTTCGGCGAACGGCGTGAAGGGCTCGGGGTAGTTCATCCGCACCCAGCCCTCCTTGCGCAGCCGGTCGAGCGTGACGCCCTCCAGCGACGGATGCCCGCTGGAGAGCAGCTCTTCGGCCAGCTCCAGATCCGAGTCGAACAGCGACGGCTCGGTCATCCCCATGTGCGCCGCCAGCCGCCGGAACGTCTCCGTCGTGGACAGGCACTCGCCGGGCGGCGGCACGGCGGGCTCGTTCCACAGCAGGTAAAGGTGTCCGTACCCGGCGTGCAGGTCATGGTGCTCGGTCTGCATGGTCGCCGGCAGCACGATGTCGGCGTAGTCCACGGTGTCGGTCGGGAATTGCTCCATGACCACCGTGAACAGGTCCTCACGGGCGAGCTGCCGCCTGATCGCGTTCGCGTCGGGGCTCGAGCCCGCCGGGTTGGCCGCGTACACCCACAGGCACTTCACGTCGTCGAGCTGAGACGCCAGCTTGGTCATGACCAGGGTGCGGACCGGCTTGGCCAGCAGGTCGTCGCGTGTGTCGATGTCGAAGTGGACGTGGCCGCTGGTCGAGTACGCGATACCGCCGCCGGGGTGGCGCCAGTCGCCGGTGACGCCGGGGATCGCCGCGATCGTGCGCAGCGCGGTGCCCCCGCCCTCGTGGCGCTGGAGGCCCTGGGTGGCGCGGATGGCGGTGGGGCGGGTGTGAGCGAGCCGCATCCCCAGGCTGTGGATGGCCTCGGCGGGGATGCCGGTGATTTCGGCCACAGTCTCGACCGGATATTTGAGGATTTCCTGATGGAAGCCCTCCCAGCCGTCGGTGTGCTCGGCCAGGAACTCCTCGTCCTGTGCGTTCTCCGCCAGCACGATGTTGAGCAGCCCGAGTGCGAGC
This sequence comes from Nonomuraea sp. NPDC049784, assembly GCF_040659615.1. Taxonomy (NCBI): domain Bacteria; kingdom Bacillati; phylum Actinomycetota; class Actinomycetes; order Streptosporangiales; family Streptosporangiaceae; genus Nonomuraea; species Nonomuraea sp. NPDC049784. The sequence goes on along the minus strand of NZ_JBFAMX010000008.1, from coordinate 3,135 downwards.
GCCGCGTCCGTGCCCGGCCTGATCGCCAGGTACTCGTCGGCCTGGTCGGCCGTCCTGGTGCGGATCGGGTCGATGGCCACGACGTGCGCGCCGTTCGCCCGCGCGTCCTGGATGAACTTCCACAGATGGTGGCCGCTGGTCAGCGTGTTCGTGCCCCAGAGCAGGATCAGCTTGGCCAGCGCGAAGTTCTCCGGGTCCATGCCGGCCGCGGTGCCGTTCGTACGGGCCAGGCCGCTGCTGCCGGCCGACGAGCAGATGTTGAGCCAGTGCTTGGAGGCGCCGAGCACGTTCCAGAACCGCCGCCCGGCCACGCCCTCGCAGCCCTGCAGGTAGCCGAGCGTGCCCGTGCCCAGGTAGGGCCAGATGGCCTCGCCGCCGTGCTCCTCGACGATGCCGCGCAGCCGTACGGAGATCTCGTCGAGCGCCTCGTCCCACGTGATGCGCTCGAACTGGCCGGACCCCTTGGGCCCCGTGCGGCGCAGCGGGTAAAGGATGCGGTCGTCCGCCTGCGTGTGCTCCAGGTACCGGTTGACCTTCACGCAGAGGGCGCCTCTGGTGTAGGGCTGGTCGGGGTTGCCGCGTAGTTTGACGGCCTTGCCGTTCTCCACTGTGACGATCCAGGAGCACGTATCTGGGCAGTCCAGTGGACATGCCCCCAAAACCCTCAGTTCACCCGACATGGCTCACAGACTACGTCCCGAACCTGGGATGACGAGAGACACGGAAAGCCGTGTAGCCTGCCCCGTGCGACGACTACGGGGACGATTTAGCAGACTGGAAATCTGGAGATCGTACGGTCGGGCCGGGAAGGTGCAGAATCTCTGTCGGTGGCCGAAATCAGGGAACGAGATGACACGGAGGACCTCACGGAGGGGGATCCAGCCGTGGCAGAGTCACGCGCGGAAAGCGACATCTACGTCGTAGAGCCGCTGCTGCCCCAGCGCCTGCGCCGCCCCTCCGACCTGCTGCGCTTCTTCGCCACGCTTATCACGCTCGCCGCGGCCATCCTGCTCATGCTGGTCGCGAAGCAGACCCTCATCGGGCTCGAGCAGGACGTCAAGGAAGGCGCGCAGCTGGTGCCCCTGCTCAGCAGGGTCGCCGCGTTCCTCGGCGGCGCGGCCGTGCTCATCGTGCCTGCGGCGTTCGCGGTCGAGCGGGTCTTCCACCGCGACGGTCTACGTGTCGCGGAGGGGCTGATCGCCGCGATCGTCGGCATGGCCGGATCGTTCCTGCTCGGGCAGTGGCTCGTGGCGGGCAACGCCGACGATCTCCGGGTGCTGCTGACCGGCGACAGGACGATCGAGCCGCTGAACACGCTGCTCACCTCGGTCGTCGCGTACGCCACCGCCGTCCGCATCTCGCGCCGGCCCACGTGGCGCATGCTGATGTGGACCACGATCGCGCTCTACATCCTCGCGTTCTTCTCCGGCAGGCAGATCACGCTGCCCAGCGCCATCGTGACCGTGCTGGTCGGCATGGCCATCGGCTACGCCACCCTCTACGGCGTCGGCAGCCCCAACACCAGGCCGCCGGGGAGCGCCGTGGTGGCGGCGCTGCGCAAGCTGTCGTTCCCGGTGGTCTCGGCCCGCCGCATCGAGGACGACCACCAGGGCAGCCGCCGCTACGCCATCGGGCTCAAGGACGGCGCCGGCCTCGACGTCACCGTGCTCGACCGCGACCTGCAGGTGGCCGGGCTGCCGTACCGGCTGTGGCGGCGCATCAGGCTCAACTCCGAGACCCGGCGCAAGGCCATCAGGTCGCTACGGGCCGAGCTCGAACGCGAGGCGCTCATGGCGTACGCGGCCCAGGCGGCCGGCGTCAGCACGCCCCGCCTGCTCGGCACCAGCGAGATCGGCACCGAGGCCGCGCTGCTCGCGTACGAGCACATCGAGACGCGTCCGCTCGACGAGGTGCCCGACGAGCAGATCGACGACGACCTGCTCGCCCAGATCTGGGAACAGGTCGAGCTGCTGCAGGTCCAGCGCCTGGCGCACCGGCGCCTCACCGGCGACAGCATCCACCTCGACCGCGCGGGCCACGTCGTGCTGACCGACGCGCGCAGCGGCGAGATCGCCGCCGGAGACCTGCTGCTCAGGCTCGACGTCGCCCAGCTCCTCACCTACCTGGCGCTGCGGGTGGGCCCCGAGCGCTCGGTGCGGACCGCGGCGGCCGCCATGGGCCCGGACACGCTGGCCGCCGCCATGCCGCTGCTCCAGCAGATCGCGCTGGCCCGGGAGACCCGCGCGGCCCTGTCGAAGGCCAAGCACGTGCTGCCCGGCATCCGCGAGCAGATCGTCGCGCTCAAACCGCAGGGCAAGGTCGAGGAGGTACGCCTCGAGCGGTTCAGGCCGCGCACCCTGTTCACGATCATCGCCAGCACGATGGCCGCGTACTTCCTGCTCTCCCAGCTCAGCCGGGTCAACGTCTACGAGGTGGTCACCACAGCCAACTGGGCCTGGTCGGGGCTCGCCCTGGTCGCGTCGTTCGTCAGCTTCGTGGCGGCCGCGCTGATGCTGAGAGGGTTCGTGCCCGAGCACCTGCCGCTCTGGCGCACGGTGCTCGTGCAGTTCGCCTCCTCGTTCGTCAAGCTCGTCACGCCCGCGGCCGTGGGCGGCGTCGCCATCAACACCCGCTACCTGCAGAAACGCGGCATCTCGCCGGCCAGCGCGGTGGCCAGCGTGGGCGCCTCGCAGCTCATCATGCTGGTCTTCCACATCGCGCTGCTGCTGCTGTTCGCGTACATCACCGGCTCCAACACCAACACCTCGTTCACGCCGTCGCGCGGGCTCGTCCTGGTGCTGCTGGCCGTGGCGGTGCTGGTCGTGGTGGTGCTCGGGGTGCCGCCGCTACGCAGGATGGTCACCTCGCGGATGCGCAAGCTCTTCTCGAACGTGCTGCCGCGACTGCTCGACGTGCTGCAGTCGCCGCGCAAGATGGTCGAGGCGTGCGCGGGCACGCTCATGATCACCATCGCGTTCGTGGTCTGCCTGGACGCCTGTGTGGCGGCGTTCGGCGGTGACATCAGCTTCACCGCCGTCGCCGTCGTCTACCTCACGGCCAACGCCATCGGCTCGGCCGCGCCCACTCCCGGCGGGCTGGGCGCGGTCGAGGGCGCGCTCGCGCTGGGGCTGACCG